>NZ_JBEZDJ010000003.1:0-149389 GCF_040648275.1 Micromonospora sp. NPDC049171 | reverse complement strand
GCCGTCCCCCGCACCGGTCCCTCGGAGACCGGCCACCCCCCCCGCCCCCGCGCCACGCGCCCACACTCAACCCCCCAACCCACCGGCCCGCCGGACGCGATCGCGCCCGGCGGTCCGTTGCTGCCGTGCTGGCGTGGCAAGAGGTGTGGCCCGGGCGCCGATGAGGCGACCCGGGCCACAGGTCGCCGGTCCGGCCACCGGAGGGGGTGGGGGGAGCCTGACCGGCGGTGCGGGCTGGTCAGACCCGCTGGCTTTCGTCCGTCGTGCCGGGCGAGGACTCCGGCGCCGGTTCCGGCTCGCCGCCGGCACCGTCCACCGGGGCGGGGCGCGGCCGGCCGCGCCCGGGGCGCCACCAGGCCGCGTGACCGAGCAGGCTCATCACGGCCGGCACCAGCACCATCCGAATCACCGTGGCGTCCATGATGACGGCGGTGGCCAGTCCGATACCGATCATCTGGATCAACGTCTCCGGAACCGAGACGAAGCTCAGGAAGACGCAGGCCATGATGATCGCGGCCGCGGAGATGACCCGTGCGGTGGTGCCGATGCCGACCACCACGGCGCGGTGTGGATCACCATCCCGGTCGTACGACTCGCGGACCGCGGAGAGCAGGAACACCTCATAGTCCATCGACAGTCCGAACAGGACGGCGAACAGGATCATCGGCACCGCGGACATGATGGGCACCGTCTTGTCGATGCCGAGCAGGTCCAGGCCCCAGCCCCACTGGAACATCGCGATGATGACGCCGAACGAGACACCGATCGACAGCAGCGTCATCACCGCGGCCTTCAGCGCGACCACCGGCGCCCGGAACATCAGCAGCAACAGCAGCATGCCCGCGCCGACCACGGCCAGGATCACCCAGGGCAGCCGCTCACCGACCACGTCGGCCATGTCGATGACCACCGCCGTCGCGCCGCCGACAAGCGCCGTGCCACCGGACGCGGCCAGCGCCTCGGGCCCGATCGTGTCCCGGATGCGGTGGACCAGGTCGGACACCTCCTGGTCCTGCGGGGCGTACCGGGGGATGGCCGTGACCAGCGCGACCCCGCCGCCGTCCTGGCTGAGCGCCGGCGGCGTCACCAGCTCGACGTCGGGGTCGGCGGCGAGCGTGCGGGCCAGCGTGGCCAGGCCCGTCTCGTCCGCGCCGGTCACGGTGAGCACCAGCGGCGCGTTCCAGCCCGGCCCGTAGTGCTCGGCGATCAGGTCGTACGCCTGCCGCTGGGTGTTCTTGGTGGGCTGGATGCCGTCGTCCGGCGTGCCCAGCCGCAGGGACAGCACCGGCGACGACAGCACCAGCAGGAAGGCGGTCGCCAGCACCGCGTAGAGCACGCGGAAGCGTTGCACGTGCCGGCCCCAGCGGTACGTCGGACCGCTCTCGTCGTCCGGATCGGCGGGGCCCGCCGCCCGGGCCCGGCGCGACAGCTTCGGGATGGCCAGCGAGTTGACCCGGTGCCCCAGCAGGCCGAGCAGTGCCGGCAGCAGCGTGATCGCGGCAACGACCATCACTGCCACCGTCACCGCGCCGGCGACACCCATCGCGCCGATGAAGGGAATGCCCGCGAAGCTGAGGCCGAGGATGGCCACCACGACCGTGCCGCCCGCGAACACCACCGCGTGCCCGGCGGCCGCGGTGGCGTGCCCGGCGGCGTGCACCGGTTCCTCGTGGTGGGCGAGATTCGCCCGGAACCGGCTGAGCACGAACAGGGCGTAGTCGATGCCGGCGCCGAGACCCAGCATCACCGCGATGATCGGCGCGGACGAGGGGATGTCGACGAAGAGGCCGACGAGCAGGACGATCGCGGCGCCGACCACGATGCCGACGCCGGCGACGAGGAGCGGCAGCCCGGCGGCGACAAGCGACCCGAACGCGATGATCAGCACGAGCAGCGCGGCCCCGACACCGACGAGTTCGGCGGCGGACGTGGTGGGTTCGGTGCCCAGGTCGACGACCGCGCCGCGGTACTCGACCTGCAGGCCGGCGGCCTCGGCCGGCTTGGCGGCCTCGCGCAGCCGGTCGTAGTGGGTGCCGTCGAGCTCGCCCAGCTCCTTGCCGTAGTCGACGTTGACCAGCGCGGCCCGCCCGTCCGGGCTCGGGAACGGGTCGTCCACCGCCGCCACGTCCTGCTGGCCGCGGATCGCGGTGATCATCTGCCCGATCGCGGCCTGCCGCGCCGGATCCTGCAGGTTGCCGCCCTCGGCGCTCCAGACGATCGTCGCGCTCACCACGCCGTACGTCGGGAAGTGTTCCCGGGCCACGTCGGTGGCCTGCTGGGATTCGGTGCCGGGCACCCGGAAGTCGTTGACGAACGTGCTCCCGGCCGTCTGGCCGACACCGAGCAGCACGCCGGCCGCGAACAGCCAGAGGACGAGGGTCCGCCAGGGGTGTCGCGCGCAGAGGCGACCGAGCCGGTCCAGTGGGCGTTCCATGCCTTTCAGGGATACAGCATTCGGTGCAAATATGCAACGAGTGCGTTTATTTAGCGAGTGCCGGAAGAGTAGGGTTGGTTGCGTGACACAACCATCCGGCCTGCGCGAACGGAAGAAGCAGCGCACCCGTGCGGCGCTGATCACCGCGGCGATCGAGCTCGTCTCCAGCAAGGGGTACGACGAGACGACCATCGCCGAGATCGCCGCCGCGGCGGACATCGCGCCACGCACGTTCTTCGCCTACTTCCCCGGCAAAGAGGACATCCTGTTCGCCGACTCGCAGTCGCGGGTCGACGAGATCGCCGCGCTGGTCGCCGAGCGGCGCGCCGGGGAGACCGTGGCCGACGTGCTGCTGCGCGCGCTGCGGACGGCGGTGACCTCCGGCGCGGCGACCCGCGACCTGACCGGTGACCTGGCCGTCCGCCGGGTGCACGTAGTGCTGTCCACGCCGGCGTTGCAGGCCGGGGTGCTGCGCCGCATGGTCTCCGCGCAGCAGCAGCTGACCGCCGCGTTGCTGACCGCCTTCCCCGGTGAGCTGGCGGAGGGCGACGCGGCGGCCGCGGTCGGCGCCCTGGTCGGCTCGATGGTCACCGTCGCGTTCACCACCTTCGCCCGCAACCCGTCACCGGAGGAGCTGCTGCGGGTGCTGCTGAGCGCCACCCGCGTAGCCCTCGACGGCATCCGCTCCCTTGGCCCCGCGGCGGAGCGACCCGCGGCGGAGTGACCGTCGGCCCGGTGACCCTGGCCCGGCGAGTCCGGCCCGATGACCCCTGGCCAGGTGGCCTCGGGTTTGTGGCCGGTGGCGCGGTGGTGCCTGAGCAGGTGATCCTCAGTGCGGCCAGGGTCGATGTCTGGGGTCTGGCCGGGGGACCGCACTAGGGCTCCGCGTCCCGCCCCACCCGCAGAATCGACTCGCTATCCCACGGTCGCCGTAGCCCGCCGGTCCACCGGCGTCTGCGGCGGCGGCCGGCTTCGGCCGGACGGGAAGCTGAGGGAGACCAGCGGGGAGCTGACGGAATGACGAGCGACTTCGCCGACGCGCACATCGCGGTGACCGGCATCGCCTGCCGGCTGCCCGGCGCGCCGGACCCGGACCGGTTCTGGGAGCTGCTGCGCGCCGGGACGGACGCGGTGACGGCGCCCGGCGCGGGCCGCCGGGACCAGCCGGGTCTGCCGCCGCGGGCGGGGTTCCTCGACCGGATCGACACGTTCGACCCGGAGTTCTTCGGCATCTCCCCGCGGGAGGCCGCGAACATCGACCCGCAGCAGCGGCTCCTGCTGGAGCTCGCCTGGGAGGCGCTGGAGGACGCCGGCGCCGTGCCGGGCAGCCTGCGGGGCAGCCGGACCGCCGTGCTGACCGCCGCGATCTGGGACGACTACCACGACCTGACGCAGGGGCGCGGCGCGGACGGGCTCAACCACCACTCGTTCACCGGCACCCGCCGCGCCATGCTCGCCAACCGGCTGTCGCACGTGCTCGGCCTCACCGGCCCCAGCCTCACCGTCGACACCGGACAGTCGTCGTCCCTGGTGGCCGTGCACCTGGCCGGTGAGGCGCTGCGCCGAGGCGAGGCCACGACCGCGATCGTGGGTGGCGTCAACCTCATCGCCGGGCCGGGCTCCACGGCCACCTCCGCGCGGATGGGCGCGCTGTCGCCCACCGGCCGGTGCCACACCTTCGACGCGCGGGCCGACGGCTACGTGCGCGGCGAGGGCGGCGCGGTGCTGGTGCTGAAGCTCCTCGACCGGGCGCTCGCCGACGGCGACCGGGTGTACGCCGTGCTGCGCGGGTCGGCCGTCAACAACGACGGTGGCGGCGGTGCCCTGGGCGAACCGCAGCGGGCCACCCAGGAGGAGGTTCTCCGCCTGGCCCACCAGCGGGCCGGGACGGATCCGGCCGACGTGCACTACGTCGAGCTGCACGGCACCGGAACACCGGCCGGGGACCCGGTCGAGGCCGCCGCCCTGGGCGCGGTTCTCGGGTCGGCCCGGCCGGCCGGTGACCCGCTCCCGGTCGGTTCGGTCAAGACCAACATCGGCCACCTGGAGGGCGCGGCCGGCATCGCCGGCCTGCTCAAGGTGATCCTCAGCGTGCACCACCGGGAGCTGCCGCCGAGCCTGCACTTCGAACGACCCCGTGCGGACGTCCCGCTGGAGGCGCTCAACCTGCGCGTCCACACTCGCGGCGGCGCCTGGCCGACTCCCGGCCCGGCACCGCTAGCCGGCGTGTCCTCGTTCGGCCTCGGTGGCACCAACTGCCACGTGGTCGTCGCGGGGCACGCCGACGGGTGGCCGGGAGAGGCCGCGACCGCCGAGCCGGACTCCGGCCGGACCGAGCCCTGGGTCCTGTCCGCCACCAGCGCCCGCGCGCTGCGGGGCCAGGCCGACCGGTTGCGACGTCACCTGGTCGCGCATCCCGCCGCGGCGGTGGCCGACATCGGATATTCGCTGGCCGCCACCCGCACCGCCTTCCGCCACCGGGCCGCCCTGCTCGGCGCCGACCGGGCGGAGCTCACCATGGCCCTGGACGCGCTGGCCGCCGGACTTCCCGCGCCCGGCGTGGTGGAGGACGTCGTGTCGCCGGGTGCGGACCGTCCGGTGTTCGTGTTCCCGGGGCAGGGCGCGCAGTGGGCGGGCATGGGCCTGGAACTCGCCGAGGCGTACCCGGTGTTCGCCGAGTCCCTTGCCGAGTGCGCCGAGGCGTTGCGTCCGGTGGTCGGCTGGGACCTGCTCGCGGAGCTGGCCGGGGACCTGTCCCGGGTCGACGTGGTGCAGCCCGCCTCGTGGGCGGTGATGGTGTCCCTGGCGCGGCTCTGGGAGTCCTCCGGCGTACGCCCGGCCGCGGTGATCGGGCACTCGCAGGGTGAGATCGCCGCCGCGGTCGTCGCGGGCGCGCTGTCGCTGCAGGACGGTGCCCGGGTCGTCGGTCTGCGCAGCCGGCTGATCGCGGCACGGCTGGCCGGCAGCGGTGCGATGGCGTCGGTCGACCTGCCCGCCGAGCGGGTCCGCGGCGACCTCCCGCCCGAGGTCGCGATCGCGGTCGTCAACGCCCCCGGCTCGGTGGTGGTCTCCGGTGAGCCGGCCGCGGTGGACCGACTGGTCACCGGCTGGACCGCCGAGGGTGTCCGGGTCCGGCGCGTCGCGGTCGACTACGCGTCCCATTCACCGCAGGTCGAGCCGCTGCGCGAGGAACTGCTCGACGCGCTCGCCGGCATCACGCCCGGGCCGTCGCGAGTGCCGTTCTGGTCCACCGTCACCGGTGGCGTGGTCGACACCGGCACACTGGACGCCGCCTACTGGTACCGCAACCTCCGGCAGACCGTGGAGTTCGCCGGTACGGTCCGCGCCCTGCTCGCCGACGGCTTCCAGGCGTTCGTGGAGTGCAGCTCGCACCCGGTGCTGACCAGCGCCGTCCGGGAGGCGGGGGCCGGCCTCGCGGCCGCGACGTTGCGCCGCGACGACGGCGGCCCCGCCCGGTTCCGTACCGCCCTCGCGGCCGGCTGGGCCGGTGGACTCACCGTGGACTGGCGCGACCGGTATCCCGGGGCCCGGCGCGTCCCCCTGCCCACCTACGCATTCCAACGGGAGCGTCACTGGCTGCCCCCGGCCGCCAACGCCGCGCCGGCCGCCAACGCCGCGCCGGCCGCCAACGCCGCGCCGGCCGCCAACGCCGAGGCGCCCGCCCACACCGAGGCGCCCGCCGCGCCGGTTGCCCGGACCACGTCGGTGCCCGTACCCGCGGACCTGCGCACGCTCGTCCGGGCGCACGCCGCGGCGGTGCTCGGCCTGCCCGGCCCGGACCGGGTCGACGACGCCGTGTCGTTCCGGGACGCCGGGTTCGACTCGCACATGACCGTCGAACTGCGCGACCGGCTCAGCCGGGCGACCGGCCTCACGCTGCCGTCCGACACGCTCTTCTCGCACCCGACGCCAGCGGCGCTGACCGAGCGGCTCCGCGCCGAACTGTCCGGCGCCCCGACCGCGCCGTCCGGCCCCGAACGGCCGGTGCTCGAACCGGGCGAGCCGATCGCCGTCATCGGCATGGCCTGCCGTTTCCCGGGCGGTGTCCGGTCGCCGGAGGACCTGTGGCGGTTGGTCGACGACGGCGTGGACGCGATCTCCGGCTTCCCGGACGACCGGGGCTGGGACCTGGACGCGCTGTTCGATCCCGACCCGGAGCACCCGGGCACGTCGTACGTGCGGCACGGCGGTTTCCTCGACGGCGCCACCGAGTTCGACGCCGGGTTCTTCGGCATCTCGCCGCGTGAGGCGTACGCGATGGACCCTCAGCAACGCGTCCTGCTGGAGACCTCGTGGGAGGCCGTCGAGCGCGCCGGGATCGCACCGGCGACCCTGGCCGGCACCGCCACCGGGGTGTTCGCCGGCGCCATGGCACCGGAGTACGGCGCCCGCCTCGACCAGGCACCCGACGGCTTCGAGGGTCAGCTGCTCACCGGCACCGCCGGCAGCGTGCTGTCCGGCCGGATCGCGTACACCCTCGGTCTGCACGGCCCGGCCGTCACCGTGGACACCGCCTGCTCCTCGTCGCTTGTCGCGCTGCACCTGGCCGCCCAGGCACTGCGCCAGGGCGACTGCGCGATCGCGCTGGCCGGGGGTGTCACAGTGATGTCCAGCCCGGGCATGTTCCTCGAATTCAGCCGCCAGCGGGGGCTGGCGCCGGACGGCCGGTGCAAGGCCTTCGGGGCCGGCGCGGACGGCACCGGCTGGGCCGAGGGCGCCGGCATGCTGGTCCTGGAACCGTTGTCCGCCGCACGCCGCAACGGCCGCCGGGTGCTCGCGGTCATCCGCGGCTCCGCCGTCAACCAGGACGGCGCCTCGAACGGGCTCACCGCGCCGAACGGCACCGCCCAGCAGCGGGTCATCACGCAGGCGCTGGCCGGCGCCGGGATCGAGGCGCGGGGTGTGGACGCCGTGGAGGCGCACGGCACGGGCACCACCCTCGGCGACCCGATCGAGGCGCAGGCGTTGCTCGCCACGTACGGGCGCGACCGTACCGCCGCCGACCCGCTCCTCCTCGGCTCGCTGAAGTCGAACATCGGTCACGCCCAGGCGGCGGCCGGTGTCGGCGGCGTGATCAAGATGGTGATGGCGATGCGGCACCGCCGGCTGCCGCGCACGCTGCACGCCGCCGAACCGACCCCGCACGTCGACTGGTCCGCCGGGCCGGTCGCGCTGCTGACCGAGGCGCGTCCGTGGCACGATCGCGGGCGCCCGCGCCGGGCCGGGGTGTCCTCGTTCGGGATCAGCGGCACGAACGCCCACCTGATCATCGAGGAGGCCCCGCCGGCCGATCCGGTGCCCGCCCGCACCGGGCTGTCCGGGGCGCCGACGGCGTGGCCGGTCTCCGCACCGGACCCGGAGGCGCTGGCCGGGCAGGCCGCCCGGCTCCACGCGTACCTCCGGGCGCGTGCCGACCTGCCGGCGGCCGACGTCGGCCTCGCCCTCGCCACCGCCCGCGACCACCACCGGCATCGCGCCGTGGTGGTCGGGACCGACGCCGGGACGCTGCTCGACGGGCTCGCCGCCCTCGCCGCCGGGGAGACCACGGACACGGTCGTGTCGGGTGTCGCGGGCGCCGGCCGGCCGGTGTTCGTGTTTCCCGGTCAGGGCGCGCAGTGGCCGGGCATGGGTCTGGAGTTGGCGGAGGCGTTTCCGGTGTTCGCGGATGCGTTGGCGGAGTGTGCGGAGGCGTTGCGGCCGGTGGTGGGTTGGGATCTGCTCACCGAGTTGTCGGGTGATCTGTCGCGGGTGGATGTGGTGCAGCCGGCGTCGTGGGCGGTGATGGTGTCGCTTGCTCGGTTGTGGGAGTCGTTCGGGGTGACACCGGCGGCGGTGGTCGGCCACTCGCAGGGTGAGATCGCCGCGGCGGTGGTCGCGGGTGCGTTGTCGCTCGCCGATGGTGCCCGGGTGGTCGGCCTGCGCAGCCAGGTGATCGCGGCGAAGCTGGCCAGCAGTGGCGCGATGGCGTCGGTCAACCTGCCGGCCGCGGACGTCCGGGCCCGGCTGGACGACCGGGTCGCGATCGCCGCGGTCAACGCACCCGACTCGGTGGTGATCTCCGGCGATCCGGTGGCCGTCGACGACCTCCTGGCCGGTTGGGAGCGGGACGGGGTGCGGGCACGCCGCGTCGCCGTCGACTACGCCTCCCACTCGCCCCAGGTGGAGGTGTTGCGGGACGAGCTGCTCCGGACGCTCGCGGGCATCACCCCGCAACCGTCGCGGGTGCCGTTCTACTCCACCGTCACGGCCACGGTCGTGGACACGTCCACTCTGGACGCCGACTACTGGTACCGGAACCTGCGGCAGACCGTGGAGTTCACCGGCGCGGTGCGCGCGCTCGTCGCGGACGGCTACGGGCTGTTCGTCGAGACGAGCACGCACCCCCTACTCGGCGGCGGCATCGCGGACATCGCCGCCGACGCCGGACGGGACGTGACGGCGGTCGGGACGCTCCGCCGCGACGACGGCGGCGCCGCCCGGTTCGTGCGCTCGCTCGCCGAGGCCCACGTACACGGCGGCTCAGTCGACTGGACACCGTGCTACCCCGGCGCGCACCCCGCCGACCTGCCCACGTACGCGTTCCGACGGACCCGCTACTGGATGACGGCGGCCCCCGCGTCCCGGACCGCGCCCGCGCACCCGCTCACCGCCAGCGTCACCCCGCTGGCCGGCGACGGCGGCGCGGTGCTCACCGGCGAGGTGTCCCGGGACACCGTGGCCTGGCTCGTCGACCACGCGGTGGCCGACGCCGTCCTCCTGCCCGGCGCCGCCCTCGTCGAGCTCGCCCTGCGTGCCGGCGAGGAGAGCGGCTGCCGCACGCTCGCCGAGCTGACCCTGCAGGCGCCGCTCGTGCTGCCCGAGCGGGGTGGGGTGTCGCTGCAGGTCGTGGCCGGCGCCGCCGAGGACGGCACCGGTCGCCGGCCGGTCACCGTGCACTCCCGGCCGACCGCGGACGGGTCCTGGACCTGCCACGCCACCGGCGTGCTCGCCCCGGACACCGGGCCCGGTCCGAACCTCGACGTCGCGTGGCCGCCACCGGCCAGGTCCGTCCCGGTCGACACGCTCTACACCGACCTCGCCGGACTGGGGTACCAGTACGGCCCGTCGTTCCGCGGCCTCCGGGCCGCCTGGCGCGACGGCGAGGACGTCTACGCCGAGGTCGCCCTGCCGGCCGGCGAGGAGCTCACGACCGCCGGGTACGCCGTGCACCCCGCCCTGCTCGACGCCTGCCTGCACACCGCGCTGCTCGGCCGGATCGGGGGACCGCACCACCGGCCGGCGCTGCCGTTCGCGTTCACCGGCGTCCAGGTGCACGCCACCGGCGCCGCCACCGCACGGGTACGCCTGCGCCCGGCCGGTCCCGACGCGGTCGCGCTGTCCATCTGGGACGGCACCGGCCGGCCGCTGGCCACCGTGGAGTCCCTCGTCCTGCGCGACGCCCCGGACCTCGCCGCCACGACCAGCGACCTGTACCGCCTCGACTGGATCCCGGTCGATGCGGCCGCCGGCGCCGGCGAGTGGGTCGTGCTGCCCGCCGGGGCGACCGACACCGGCACGCTCACCGGTCCGCCGCCCGCCTCGGTCATTGCCCCGGTGGGCACACCGGACACGGTCACCGGCGCCGTGGACACCGCCCTCGCGCTGCTGCGCGGCTGGCTGGCCGACGAGCGGCTGGCCGGCACCCGGCTGGTGTGGCTGATCGGCGGGGACAGCCCCGCCGAGGCCGCCGTCGCCGGCCTGATCCGTACCGCCGAGCGGGAGCACCCCGGCCGGTTCCTGATCCTGCACACCCCCGAACCGGACCGGTTCCTCGCCGACCACCCCACCGTGCGCGCCGCGCTCGCCACCGGCGAGCCGGAACTGCGGGTCACGGCCGGCCGGCACGCGGTGCCCCGGCTGGTACGCACCGGCCACCGGCCGCCGCTCGACCTGCCGGCCGCGGGACCCTGGCGGCTCGGGCTCACCGGGCGCGGCACCCTCGACCACGTGGCGCCGCTGCCCGCGCCCGCCGCGGCGGCACCCCTCGACGCCGGCCGGATCCGGATCCGGGTGGCCGCCGCCGGCCTCAACTTCCGCAACGTCCTGGTGGCGCTCGGCATGATCCCGGGACACGACGGCATCGGGCTGGAGGGGTCCGGCACCGTGCTGGAGACGGGTCCCGGCGTCACCGGCATCGCGGTCGGTGACCGCGTCATGGGCCTGTTCCCGGACGCGATCGCGGACGTGGCCGTGGCCGACGCCCGCACGGTCGTGCCGGTGCCGCCGGGCTGGACCCTGGCGCAGGCCGCGGCCGTGCCGGTGGTGTTCGTCACCGCCTGGCTCGGCCTCGTCGAGCTCGCCGCGCTGCGGCCCGGTGACCGGATCCTGGTGCACGCCGCCACCGGCGGCCTCGGCCAGGCCGCCGTGCAGGTGGCCCAGCACGTCGGCGCGGAGGTGTTCGCCACCGCCGCCCCCGCCAAACAGCACCTGTTGCGCGCGCTCGGGCTGCCCGCGGACCACATCGCCTCGACCCGCGACCTGGACTTCCGTGACCGGTTCCTGGCCGCCACCGGCGGCGCCGGGGTGGACGTGGTGATGAACGCCCTCAGCGGCGAGTTCACCGACGCGTCGCTGGCGTTGCTGCCCCGTGGCGGACGCTTCGTCGAGATGGGCCGGACCGACGTCCGCGACCCGGCCGACGTCGCGGCCGCCCATCCCGGCGTCGACTACCGGCTCTTCGACCTGCTCACCGAGCCCGCCGACCGGGTGGGCGCGGCGCTGCGTACCCTGGCGGAGCTGTTCGCCGCGGGCCGGTTGCGCCCGCCCGGCATCACCACTTGGGACGTCCGGTCCGCGCCCGAGGCGCTGGAGACGCTGCGCGGCGCCACCCAGCCTGGCAAGATCGTTCTCACCCTGCCCCGGCCGTGGGATCCCGGCCGGACGGTCCTGATCACCGGCGGCACCGGCACGCTCGGCGGCCTGCTGGCCCGGCACCTGGTCACCCGGCACGGCGTCCGCCACCTGCTGCTCACCAGCCGGCGTGGCCCGGCCGCCGAGGGCGCCGCGGACCTGACCGCGGAACTGACCGCGCTCGGCGCCGACGTCCGGATCGCCGCCTGCGACGCGGCCGACCGGGACGCGTTGCGCCGTACGCTCGCCGACATCCCGGCGGACCGCCCGCTCGGCGGTGTCGTGCACGCGGCCGGTGTCCTCGACGACGGGCTCGTCGAGTCACTGACCACCGAGCAGGTGCACCGGGTGGTCCGGGCGAAGTCCGACGCCGCGGCGCACCTCGACGCGCTCACCGAGGGCCTGGACCTGGACGCGTTCGTGCTGTTCTCGTCGGTCGCCGGCACGCTCGGCACCGCCGGTCAGGGTAACTACGCGGCCGCGAACGCCGCACTGGACGCCGTCGCGCGCCGCCGCCGGGCCGCCGGCCGTCCGGCCGTGTCGCTGGCCTGGGGGCTGTGGCGGGAGGCGAGCGGCATGACCGGGCACCTGGCCGGGCGCGACGTCGGCCGGCTGGCCGGCGCCGGGGTGGCGCCGCTGGACTCCGCGACCGGCCTGGCGCTCTTCGACGCCGCCCTCGCCGACGGGGCGCCGCACCTGGTCACCGCCCGCCTCGATCTCGGCGCGATCGCGGCGGACACGGGCGTCGGCGAGCTTCCGGCCGTCCTGCGCGGGCTGGCCGGGCCGGCCCGGCGCCGGGCCACCGCCCCGCCCGCCGGTGCCGCGGAGGCGGACACCGGGCCCGGTCTCGCCGCCCGGCTGGCCGCCGCCGCACCCGAGGACCGGCGGCACGCGTTGCTCGATCTGGTGCGCACGCACGCCGCCACGGTGCTGCGCCACGGCACGGTCCGGGACATCGGACCGGACCGGCCGTTCCGGGAGGTCGGGTTCGACTCGCTGACCGCCGTCGAGCTGCGCAACCGGATCAATACGGCCACCGGGCTGCGGCTGCCCAGCACGGTGATCTTCCGGCACCCCACGCCGGCGCTACTGGCCGACCGGCTCCAACTGGACCTGTTCCCCGCGGCGTCGGACGACCTCGCCGCGGCGTCGGACGGGAGCGCGGCCGCGGTGCTGTCCGACCTCGACCGGTTGCGGTCCCGCCTCGCCGGCATCGTCGCCGACGCGGCCGGCCGCGACGAGATTGCCGACCGGCTCCGGCTGCTGCTCCGCGAGTTCGACGGGGCCAGCGCCGACGCCGCCACGCTCGAGGACGAGCTGGCGGCAGCCACCGACGACGAGATGTTCGCGCTCATCGAGAAGGAGCTCGGCCTCGACTGAGTCCCGACCCCTGCGGAGGTTGTGCTGTGACGTACCAAGTAGATCCCACCATCGACGGCGACGCGACCGCGCTCGGCATCGCCCCCGACCTGATCGACGCCGTCCTGGAAGGCGGACCCACCTCGTTCCCGGCCCATCTGCGCAGCCACCGGGTGCCCCGGTCGGAGCAGAAGGTCAAGATCGCGCACTACGGCGGCTACGAGCACTTCGAGCGTGGCCCGGACACCGGCGACCCGCTGGTGCGCGGCGGTCCGGTGGTGTTCCGGTGGACGACCCGTACCCGGGTGGCCGAGTGACTGCCGCGCCGGTCGGCCCGCCCGTGGACTCGCCGCTTGTCAGCCAGTGGCGGCGGGCGGCTCTGGGCGCGCTGCGCAAGGGCGGCCGGGCGAGTCCGGACGACACGCCCGACGACGTCGAGACCCGGCTGTCGCACACCACCTACGACGGCCTGACCATCGCACCCCTGTACGCCGGTCCGGCCGCCGTGCGCCCGTCCGGCGTACGGCCCGGTGCCTGGGAGGTGTGTCAGTGGCACGCCGATCCGGACCCGGCGGTCGTCGCCGCGGCGATCGCGGCCGACCTCGGCGACGACGTCACCGCGCTCTGGCTGACCGTCGGCGGCGGCGCGCTGGGCCTGGACCGGCTCGGCGAGGCGGCCGACCCGATTCCGCTGGACCGGGTCGCGGTCACCTTCGACGCGGGCGACCAGCCGATGGTCGCCGCGGCCATCTGGCTGGACCTGGCCCGGCGCCGCGGGGTGCCGGGCACCGCCCTGCGGGGCGGGTTCGGCGCGGATCCACTGGCCGAGCACGCCCGCACCGGTGAACCGGGCGACTCCGGCGCGCTCGCCGCGCTGGCCCGCCGGTGCGAGGTGGAACTGCCCGGCATGCGGGCGGCGATGGTCGACACGACAGTGCACCACGACGCCGGCGCGTCGGACGCCGACGAGCTCGCGGCGTCCCTGGCGACCGGCGTGGCGTACCTGCGGATGATGACGGACGCCGGGCTCGGCGCCGCGGCGGCGCTGGACCGGATCGAGTTCCGCTACGCGGCCACCGCGGACCAGTTCGCCACCATCGCGAAGCTGCGGGCCGCCCGCCGGCTGTGGGCCCGGGTCGCCGAGGCCTGCGGCGCCGCCGGGCACGGCCGGCAGCGGCAGCACGCGGTCACCTCGGCGGCGATGATGACCGTGCGGGATCCGTGGACGAACATCCTGCGTACCACGGTCGCCGCGTTCGCGGCCGCCACCGCGGGCGCCGACGTGATCACCGTGCGACCGTACGACTCGTGCCTCGGGCGGCCGGACGAGACCGCCCGCCGCCTCGCCCGCAACACCCACCCGCTGTTGCGCGAGGAGGCCCACCTGGCGCGCGTCGCCGATCCGGGCGCCGGCTCCTGGTACGTCGAGTCGCGCACCGAGGCCCTCGCACTGCGGGCCTGGGAGCGTTTCGTCGAGATCGAGCGGGCCGGCGGGATGGCCGCGGCCGTGGACTCCGGCCTGCTCGCCGGCTGGTACGACGAGACCTGGGCGGCCCGGTCGGCGAACATCGCCCGGCGGGCCGACCCGATCACCGGAGTGAGCGAGTTCCCGGACCTCGGCGAGCGGTTGCCGGTCCGACCGGCCGCTGCGGCGGTCACCCGGGCCGGTGGCGGGTTGCCGGTCCGGCGGCACGCCACGGTGTTCGAGGAGCTGCGGGACCGCTCCGACGCACACGTCCGGCAGACCGGTGCCCGCCCGACGGTGTTCCTCGTGCCGAACGGCTCGCCCGCCGCCCGGGCGGCCCGGGTCGCGTTCGTGACGAACCTGTTCGCGGCCGGTGGCATCGCGGTCACCGAGGCCGACGGTTCCGCCGATCCGGAGACGATCGCCAAGGTGTTCGTGGACAGTGGCCTGCCGGTGGCGTGCCTGTGCGGCCCGGACGCGGACCGGGACGCGGTCGGCCCGATCGCCGCCGCGCTGGCGTCCGCCGGCGCGACCCGGGTGTGGTGCGCCGGCCCACCCGGCGACCATCCCGGCGTACACGGATATCTGTACACCGGCTGTGACGTCGTGGCGGCGCTCACGGTCACCTTGACCGACCTGGGGGTGGCACAGTGATCCCGGACTTTACCGGCCTGGTGCTCGGCGACCGGCCGGCGCCGGTGACGGTGGCCGCGGACGGTGGCGGGTGGCTGACCCCGGAGGGGATCACGGTGCGCGGCGCGTACGCCGCCGCCGACCTCGACGGCCTGGACCTGGCCACCATGCCGGGCCTGCCACCGTACCTGCGCGGACCGTACCCGACGATGTACACCACCCAGCCGTGGACGATCCGGCAGTACGCCGGCTTCTCCACCGCGGAGGAGTCGAACGCGTTCTACCGCCGCAATCTCGCCGCCGGGCAGAAGGGCCTGTCCGTCGCCTTCGACCTGGCCACCCACCGCGGCTACGACTCGGACCACCCGCGGGTGGCCGGTGACGTCGGCATGGCCGGAGTCGCCATCGACTCCATCCTGGACATGCGGCAGCTGTTCGACGGCATCCCACTGGACCGGACCAGTGTGTCGATGACGATGAACGGCGCGGTGCTGCCGATCCTGGCCCTCTACATCGTGGCGGGGGAGGAGCAGGGCGTACCGCCGGAGAAGCTGGCCGGGACCATTCAGAACGACATCCTCAAGGAGTTCATGGTCCGCAACACCTACATCCACCCGCCCGGCCCGTCCATGCAGATCATCTCGGACGTGTTCGCCTACACCGCGGCGCGCATGCCGAAGTTCAACTCGATCTCCATCTCCGGCTACCACATGCAGGAGGCCGGTGCCACTGCCGACCTTGAACTGGCCTACACGCTGGCCGACGGGGTGGAATACCTGCGCGCCGGTCGCCGTGCCGGGCTGGAGGTGGACGCGTTCGCACCCCGCCTGTCGTTCTTCTGGGGCGTCGGCATGCCCTTCTTCATGGAGGTGGCGAAGCTGCGCGCCGCCCGGCTGCTGTGGGCCCGGCTGGTGGGCGGGTTCGGCGCCACCGATCCCCGGTCGCTGAGCCTGCGCGCGCACTGTCAGACGTCCGGTTGGTCGCTGACCGCGCAGGACGTGTTCAACAACGTGGTACGGACGTGCGTGGAGGCGATGGCCGCGACCCAGGGGCACACCCAGTCGCTGCACACCAACGCGCTGGACGAGGCGCTGGCGCTGCCCACCGAGTTCTCCGCCCGGATCGCCCGCAACACGCAGTTGCTGCTGCAACAGGAGTCCGGCACCGCCCGCGTCATCGACCCGTGGGGAGGCAGCGCGTACGTGGAGCGGCTCACCCACGACCTGGCCGCCCGGGCGGCGGAGCACCTGGCCGAGGTGGAGGCCGCCGGCGGCATGGCCGCGGCCATCGACGAGGGACTGCCCAAGTTGCGCATCGAGGAGGCGGCCGCCCGCGCCCAGGCCCGCATCGACTCGGGCCGGCAGCCGATCATCGGAGTGAACAGGTACCGGCCGGAGACCGAGGAGCAGATCGAGGTCCGCAAGGTCGACAACTCTGCGGTCCGCCGCCAGCAGATCGCACACCTCGCCACCCTGCGCGAGCAGCGTGACAACGCCTCCTGCACCGCCGCCCTGGCCGCTCTCACCGGCGCCGCCGGCCGGGCCGAGTCCGGCGCGCGTGGCCCGGGGCTCTCGGACAACCTGCTCGCCCGGGCGGTCGACGCCGCCCGCGCCGGCGCCACGGTCGGCGAGATGTCCGACGCGCTCGAGCGGGTGTACGGCCGGCACGTCGCGCGGATCCGTACCGTGTCCGGGGTGTACCGGTCGGAGGCCGGCGACACCGGCGCGGTCGACGCCGCAAGGGCCGCGACCGACGCGTTCGCGCGCGCCGAGGGTCGCCGCCCCCGCATCCTGATCGCCAAGGTCGGTCAGGACGGCCACGACCGGGGCCAGAAGGTGGTGGCCACCGCGTTCGCCGACCTCGGCTTCGACGTCGACATCGGACCGCTGTTCCAGACCCCGGCCGAGGTGGCCCGCCAGGCCGTCGACGCCGACGTGCACATCGTCGGGGTCAGCTCGCTCGCCGCCGGGCATCTCGCGCTGGTGCCCGAGTTGCGCCGTGAGCTCGTCGAACTGGGCGGACCGGACATCATGATCGTGGTGGGCGGGGTGATCCCGGCGGACGACCACGAGCCGCTGCGCGCGGCCGGCGCCGCGGCGATCTTCGTGCCCGGCACCGTGCTGGCCGAGGCGGCGATGACGCTGGTGG
Source organism: Micromonospora sp. NPDC049171 (assembly GCF_040648275.1). NCBI lineage: Bacteria > Bacillati > Actinomycetota > Actinomycetes > Micromonosporales > Micromonosporaceae > Micromonospora > Micromonospora sp. NPDC049171. The sequence goes on along the minus strand of NZ_JBEZDJ010000003.1, from coordinate 132,440 downwards.
CGGACCTGGCGGCTCGGCTCGGCCACCGGACCGGCGACGTCGCGGGTGGCGATCTCCGGTGACCCGCCGCGCGGTGGACGCCGACGCGTACGCCGCCGGGGTGCTGGCCGGGCAGCGGGTCGCGGTGGCGCGCGCGATCACCCTCGTCGAGTCGGCGCGAGCGGCCGACCGCGACGCCGCCCGGCGGTTGCTCGAGCTGTTGTCCGCACGCCCCGGCCGCGCGCACCGGGTCGGCGTGACAGGTGTGCCCGGCGCGGGCAAGTCCACGTTCATCGACGCGCTCGGCGCCCACCTGACCGGCGCCGGGCACCGGGTCGCGGTGCTCGCTGTGGACCCGTCGTCGGAACGCACCGGCGGCAGCATCCTCGGTGACCGGACCCGGATGGCGCGGCTGGCCGCCGACCCGGCGGCCTACGTGCGGCCCACCCCGAGCGCCGGCGCCCTGGGCGGGGTCGCCCGCAGCACCCAGCACGCGATCGCCGTGGTGGAGGCGGCCGGGTACGACGTGGTGATCGTGGAGACCGTCGGCGTCGGCCAGGCCGAGACGCTCGTCGCCGACCTGGTGGACACCTTCCTGCTGCTGGCCGTGGCCGGCACCGGCGACGACATCCAGGGCATCAAGATGGGCGTCCTGGAACGCGCCGACGTGATCGCCGTCAACAAGGCCGACGGGCCGGGCGCCGACGCCGCCCGGCGCGCCGCGCGGGAGATCGCCGGGGCTCGCCGGCTGTTGCCGCATTCGGCCGGCCGGACCACTCCGCCGGTGTTGACCTGCAGCGCCCGCGACGGATCCGGCATCGCCGAGGTCTGGGAGCGGGTCCGCGGCCACCACGACGGCCTGGCCGCCTCCGGTGCGCTCGCCGGGCGCCGCCGGGAGCAGGCGGTGGCGCGCATGCGAACGGTGCTGCACGCCACCGTCCAGGATCTGGTCAGCACCCATCCGGTCCTGGCCGCCGCCAGCACGTCGCTGGAACGGGCGGTCCGGGCCGGTCAGCTCGGCCCGGCCGACGCCGCGGAACGGCTCGCCGCCCTGCTCGTACCCCCGGATCGCTTTCCCTCAACCCACGAAAGGCCACACCTGATGCCGTACCAGAACGACAACGCCCTGGGCCTGCGCGGCATCGACCATGTCGGTGTCGCGGTGGCGGACCTGGACCAGGCGATCGCCTATTACGCCGACGTCTTCGGCATGCGCTGCGTACACCGCGAGGAAAACCAGGAACAGGGGGTTCAGGAGGCAATGCTGGAGGTCGGCGGGCCGGGTGGCGCGCGCGTGCAGTTGCTGGCGCCGCTCTCCGAGCAGTCACCGATCGCGCGGTTCCTCGACCGGCGCGGCCCCGGCGTGCAGCAGGTGGCCTACGAGGTCGCCGACATCGAGGCGGCGAGCGAGCTGTTGCGGGAACGGGGAGCACAACTGCTGTACGAGGCCCCGCGGACGGGCACGGCCGGCTCCCTGGTCAACTTCGTGCACCCGCGCTCGGCGGGCGGCGTCCTGGTCGAGCTGGTGCAGCCACACCGTCCCGAGTAGCGACCGGTGGATTCCCCGCCCTACCGGATAACCACCCAAATGCGAGGTCGACGGCAAAAGCCGCAGATATGCATTCGTTGTATTGGGCAACAATTCCTGAGGTCCTCCGCGTGGACCGAATCAGAAGTTACCCAAGGGTTTTCCGATCTCGCGGATAGGATCTCCGGAGTACCCGATGCGGGGAACGTGCCGCAGAAAGCGGAGTGATTCGCGTCAAATTGGATTCGACATTCGAACCATGTGCTGCGGGGGGCCCGGAACATGTCACTGAGCGAACGTCGAGAGCAACTGCTGACGTTGGAGGATGCCTACCGGAGTTGCGTCCGCGGACACGGCCGGGTCGTCGTCGTCAGCGGCCCGCTGGCCGGCGGCAAGACCGCGCTGCTGCACGCCTTCGGTAAGACGGCGGTCGAGTCGGGCGCCCGCTACATCGAGGCGAACGCCTCGCGCACCGAGCGGCGGCTGCCGCTGGGCACGGTCGCCCAGTTGTTCCGTGCCACCCGCCAAGCCGGCGTCGAGGCGGCGGAGTCCGGCCGCATGCTCGACGACGGCGTACTGGCCGCGGTCCTGCACGACGGTGAGCCGGAGGCGCTCGAGGAGGCGCTCGCCCCGGTCCTGCGTGGACTCACCCAACGCCTGCTGGCGCTCGCCGAGCACGAACCGCTGGTGATCGGCATCGACGACGTCCAGTACGCCGACGTACCCTCGCTGCTCTTCCTGGCGCAGCTCGCGCGACGTGCCGAGACCGCCCGGGTGCTGGTCGTCGTCACCGAGGGGCTGCTGGTCCGGCCGGGCCATCCGCTGCTCGCGGCCGAGTTGAGCCGCCGTCCGGGATGCGTGTCGATAAGCGTCGGGCCGCTGTCCGCCGAGGGCGTGGCCGGTCTGCTCGGTGAACTGCTGGACGACGAGCGCGCCACCGTGCTCGCGCCGGCCTCGTACGCGCTGACCGGCGGCAATCCGCTGCTGGTCCGGGCCCTCGCCCACGACGTCCGCTTCGGCGCGCCCGGCGATCCGGTCGAGCCGGTTCCCGGCCGGGCCTTCGAACGGGCCGTGGTGTCCTGCCTGCACCGCGGCGACACCCTGATGCGGCGTACCGCGCAGTGCCTGGCGGTGCTCGGCGAGCCCGCGCCCGCGGAGCGGATCGGTCACATGCTCGACATGCCGGCCGACGTCGCCCGGCGCGCGCTCGCCGAACTCGAGCGCGCGGCGCTGCTGGACGCGTGCTGGTTCCGGCACCCGCGGGTCGCCGCGGCGGTGCTCGACGACATGGACCCGGCCGAACGCGCCGACGTCCACGAGCAGGCGGCGGCCGTACTGCGCCGCGAGGGAGCCCGGGCCGGGCACGTCGCCCGGCACATCGCCGCCACCGAGCGGATCGGCGCGCCCTGGATGGCGCCGGTGCTGCGCGAGGCGGCCGAGCACATCCTCACCGCCGGGGGCGACACCGAGGACGCGTTCGCCTACCTGCGGCTGGCGGCCGGCGCCGGGGACGAACGACACCGCGCGACCATCGCGTCGATGCTGTTGCGCGCGGCGTGGCGGATCGACCCCAACGGCGCGATCCGATACCTCGACGACGCGCTCTCGTACGCCCACCAGGGTCTGCTCGACGAATCCGACACCGTCGCCGTTGCCCGCTACCTGCTCTGGTACGGCCGTCTCGACGAGGCGCTGCGCCTGATGGCCGACCTCGACGGCCGGCACGCCGACCCGACCGGAGCCGACCCGACCCGGCAGGACACCCGCCAACTCCCGGCGTTCGCGTTCCCCGGGCACACCGACGCGCTGCGCGGTTGCGCGAGCGGATCGGCGATGCATCCGGCCGCGGCCTCGATGCGGCAGGTCCTCAAGTCACTGTGGACGGTGCTGGAGGACGGCCCGGACGGCTCGACGGTGCAGCTCGCCCTGCAACTGCTCCAGCGCAGCCACTGGGACGGCGCGATGATCGCCGGATCCACGATGACGCTCACCTCGCTGCTGCTCAGCGACCGGCTCGACATGGCCGCGGTCTGGTGTGACCGCCTGCTGGCCGCGGCCACCCCGGCGCGGGCGCAGACCTGGCGGGCGATCCTGACCGCGATCCGGGCCGAGGTCTCGCTGCGCCGGGGCGACCTGCGCGGCGCCGAGTCACAGGCCCGGGCCGCGCTGACGCTGCTGCCGCCGAGGAGCTGGGGCATCCTGGTCGGGGTGCCGCTGAGCACGCTGCTGCGGGCGGCGACCGAGGCCGCCGACTTCCGGCTCGCGGCGGGTCAGCTCAACATCCCGGTGCCGGCGGCGATGTTCGAGACGCCGCTCGGGCCGCACTATCTCTACGCGCGGGGCCTGTACCAGCTGGCCGGCGGGGATCCGGAGGCGGCACTCTCGGACATCGAGACCTGCGGCACGCTGCTGATCAGGTGGCAGCTCGACCTGCCGGCGCTGATCCCCTGGCGGACCGCTGTCGCCCGGGCCTACGCCGCCCAGGGCCGCACCGGCCAGGCGCGGGCCCTGGTGCAGGATCAGCTGGCCCGGCTGCGCCCCGGGCACCTGCGTACCCGCGGCATGTCGCTGCGGATCCTCGCCGCGGTCAGCGACGAGGCGATGCGACCGGCGCTCCTGAGCGAGGCGACAAGTCTGCTCAAGGCCGCCGGCGACCGGCTGGAGCTGGCCTACGCGTACGCCGATCTGAGCGTGGCCCTGGACCGCACCGGGGAGACCCGGCGGGCCGAGCTGGTGCGCCAGCTCGCCCAGCAACTCGGCATCGAGTGCGGGGTGCCGATGCTGCCGCAGCGGTCGCCGGCGTCCAGCCGGGCCCCGGAGGCCCATCCGGGCACGATGCTCAGCCGGGCCGAACGACGGGTCGCGGCGCTGGCCGCCCTCGGCCACAGCAACCGGGAGATCGCCGGTCAGCTGCACCTCACCGTCAGCACGGTCGAGCAGCACCTGACCCGGGTCTACCGCAAGCTGCGGGTGAGCCGCCGCACCGACCTGCCGCCGGGGCTGCACGTCCACGCCCATCCACGGCGAGTACGGAAGGAGAAGTGAGCGGTCAGCTCCGGGGCAGGATCTGCCGCGGCCCCGGCGGGCGCGAGCCCCGCCGGCCCCACTCGCGCGGATAACCGACCGAGACCTCGGTGTGCGGCACCCCGCCGTGCCAGGTGACACGCGGAATGTGCAGGTGGCCGTACACCACCGCGGCGGCCCGGTAGCGCAGGTGCCACTCCGCTGTCCGGTCGGTGCCGCACCACTGCGCGAACTCCGGGTAGTGCAGCACCCGGGTCGGCTCCCGGACCAGCGGGAAGTGATTGACAAGTACGGTCGGCAGGCCGGGGTCGCAGGCGGCGAGGCGGGCCTCGGTCTCCACGACCCGCCGGTGGCACCACGCGTCCCGGCTCGGGTACGGGTCCGGATGCAGCATGAACTCGTCGGTGCAGACCACGCCGGCGTCGTACGCCAGCTTCAGGCCCTCCTCCTTGGTCCGCGCGCCGGCCGGCCGGAAGCTGTAGTCGTAGAGCACGAACAGCGGTGCGACAGTGACCGGCCCGCCCGCCCCACGCCACACCGGGTAGGGGTCCTCGGGTGTGTGCACGCCCAGCCGCCGGCACACCGACACCAGGTGCCGGTAACGCTCCTCGCCGCGCAGCTGCACGGGATCGTCCTTCGTCGTCCACAGCTCGTGGTTGCCGGGCGCCCACACCACTGTCGCGAAGCGCTTGCTGAGGAGTTCGAGCGCCCACTCGACGTCGGCCGCCATCTCACCGATGTCACCGGCCACCAGCAGCCAGTCCGCGCTGGATTCGGGCCGCAGTTCGTCCGCGACGAACCGGCGATTGTCCGCATATGACACGTGCAGGTCGCTGATCGCCAGCAACTTTCCGGGCGCTTCCACCCGGCCACCCTAGCCCGTCGTGGCGGTGCACTCTCATCGCCGTGTAGCCGTCCCGGCCGAGCGGAGTGCGGCGAGGCTCGGATGAGCCTGGATGCGGCTGGCCGCGCGGCGTCGTTCACAAACGGCCACAACCGATAGGGGGCTCGGGCCACTCCTAGTATTGCGGGGAGGCCGGGTTGCGGAGTGAACGAGAGTACGTCGAGTACGTGCAGGCACGCATGCCGTGGCTGCGGCGGCTGGCGTACCGACTGTGCGGACAGTGGTGGGCCGCTGACGACCTGGTGCAGGAGTGCCTCGTCGCGCTGTACCGGCATTGGCGAAAGGCGTCGGCAGCGGACTCGCTCGACGCCTACGTCCGGGCGATGCTGGTCCATGCCTACCTGGCCGAGCGGGAGCGGTCCTGGAGCCGGCGGGTCCGGCTCGTGGCCGACGTGGTCGGGCCCTCGACAGTGCCGCTGTCCGGCGCCGAACACCACGTCGACCTGCTGGCCGCGCTCACGAAGCTGTCCCGCGGGCAGCGCGCGGTGCTGGTCCTGCGGTACTGGGAGGACCTGGACGTCGGTCAGACGGCGGCGGTGCTGGGCTGCTCGACCGGGACCGTCAAGAGCCAGACCTCGTATGCCATCGCGGCGCTGCGCCGCCTGCTGCCGAACTACGTGCCGGGAGGCTCGGACATCCCATGAGAGAACTCTTCGCCACCCTGCCGGATGATCCTCCGCCGTTGCCACCCGGCTACCTGGACGCCGTGCTCACCCGGGGCCGCCGCTCGGTTCGGCGCCAGCGGATCGGCATCGCGGCGGTAGGGATGGTCGTGGTGCTCCTCCTGGCCGTCCTGGTCGTGCCCGGCGTTCAGCTTCCCCTCCAGACAGCAGCCCCGTCGACGAAGCCAAGCCTGCCGGACCGCTTCGCCGGGTACTCGATGCTCACCAGCACCGTCACGTCGGGTCCACCCGGCCGGGCGATCGCTCTGTACGGCTACGGCAACGGCGAGGCGTTCAACATGTTCCAGTCACTTGTCGTCGGGGCCCACCGGGACACGTACCGGCGCGTCGACGCCATGGAGCAGCGGGACCGACCGTCGGCGCTGCTCGCCCCGGACGGCACCCGCGTACTGACCGGCGACGAACGTGGCGCGACCGGCGACCTGGTCCTCGTCGACCTGACCACCGGCAGGCGCCGGTCGATCCCGCTCGGCGACCCGGTCGGGGTACGGCTGCTCGCCTGGTCCCCCGACGGTCGCCACGTCGCATACAGCGCCGCGCCCCTCACCGGCTCCGGCGAGTTCGGCACCGTCAACGTCGTCGAGGCCGAGGTGGCCCGCATCGGCACGCTGCGGCTGCTCGACCTGTCGACCGGACGCAGCACCGAGGTGCCGGCGATCAAACCGGCCTGGACGGCGTCGTTCGCCCCGGACAGCCGCCGGCTCGCCGTACAGGTCGGCCAGGCGGCCCACCTGATCGACATCGACGGCCACGAGTACGGCAGCGTCCAGATCACGGCCGGACGCGAGCTGGCCGCCAACGTCGCCTGGTCGCCGGACGGCAGGTTCCTCGCCACCGTGCCATGGCTCTACGACGGGCCGTTCAACGGCACCACCGGCGGCGACACCGGCCATGGCACCTTCCTGTGGAAGGTCGGCAACGTCGAGTTCCTGCCTCTCACGGGCGCCGACACACCACCGGCACCGGTCACGGACGTCGTGCAACTGCTCGGCTGGCGCTCTGCGGGCAGTGTGGTCGTCGCGGCCACCAACGACGCCGGTCACGCGTCATTGGCGGAGGTGCGACTCGACTCCGGCAACCGCCGGACGATGTCCCGCTTCGACACTGGCCACAGCTGCGAACTGGGCACCCAGCCCTGCCAGCTGTTCGACCTGCACCTCGCCACCGGTCTGCTGCCCGACCTGACCGTCCGGACCGCCGGCCGCCCGCGGCGGGGCCCATGGCCGACGCCCGTGAACGCCGTCCTCGGCGTCGTCGTCCTCGGGGTCGCCCTCCTGCTGTGGCGCCGGAGACGTGCGCGGACGCGTTCCCGACGGCCGGGAGGGGACTCGCCTCGGGCCTAGGGTCTGTGTCAAAGCCCCTGGCCGGCCTGCGGCGGGCCCAGACGACGACCGGCGGAGATCCGGCCGAGCCGGCACCGGGGCGGCAGGCCGCCCCACCGGGACCCGTCATGCCGGGTCCCCGGCCCGCAGGCGTGGCCACCGCTGCTCGGTCCAGGCCCGCAACAGCCACTCCATCGGGCCGTACCGGAACCGGGCCATCCACACCGCGCTGAGGGCGACCTGCACACCGTAGATCGCCACCGCGATGAGGACGACGCCCAGGGGCGCGACGGTACCGGCGAGTCCCAGCCCGACACCGGTGAAGACCAGCACGCAGAGCAGCGACTGACCCAGGTAGTTCGACAGGGACATCCGACCCGCCGGGGCGAGCACGGCGACGACCCGGCGCCCCCGGTCGGTCTGGAAGAACTGGAGCAGGCTGGCGGCGTACGCGGCCGCGAGCAGCGGCGCGGTGAGCACACCCGCCGTCAGGCCGGTCAGGTTGGCGGTGCCGCCGCCCGATGCGAAGATCACCCCACCGGCCAGGCCGACCGGATAGCCCACCTGCTGTACCCGACGCAGGAGCTGCCGGTTCCCGGCGACGTTGGTGAGGAGCCGCCGCCGTCCGGCCGCGTAACCGAAGAGGAAGGCCGAGAGGGCGAGCGGCCCCTGCACGAGGAGGGCGCCGAACATCGCCGGCAGCTGACGTACGTGCTCGGCGATCACGGAGCCCAGCCCGCCCTGTAGTGCCTCGGTGGACCGCTGCCCCGCCGCGAGTGCGGTCGCCGGATCGGTCACCAACTGGGTCCCGGCCGTGGCGGCGAGCGCGAGGACGAAGCCGATCCCACAGGTCACCAGCACGGCGGTGCGCAGCGCGGTCCCGACGCTGACTCGCCGCATGGCGAGCAGGACCAGGCCGAGCAACGCGTACGTGGTCAGGATGTCGCCCTGGAACAGCAGCACCGCGTGCAGGATGCCGAGCACGAAGAGCCCGGCCAGCCGGCGCCGGAACCGTGGAGCGAAGTCGACGCCGCGCCGCGCGGCGGAGTCGAGCTGGAGCGTGAAGCTGTAGCCGAACAGAAAGGAGAAGAGCAGGTACGCCTTCATCGCGAGGAACATCTCGACCAGAAACCGGACCGAGTGGTCGCTCCACGAGTCGTGCGTGGGATCCGGAATGAGCTGGAAGGAATAGCCGGAGGCGAAGTAGGCGATGTTGACGATCAGGATGAATAGCAGCGCCACGGCGCGCAGGGCGTCGACGTCGACGATCCGGGAGAGCGTCCCGGGCGCTCGATTCTCGACGGTCGGGTCTTCGATGGAAGGATTCACGTGACTACCTCCGGAACGGACAGGAGCAGTGTGAGACAACTCTCCTGTGACCCTAGGAAGTGGCCTGTCCGGATGACATCCAGTGAGCGGGAAGGTCGCCGGTGGGGTAGGCCCTACCCCGGCTCCCGGCCAGCATTGGGCGTCGGTCAGTCGACGCCTTCGACGATGCGGAAGTCACGTTCGACGCCGTCGGAGAGGGCGACCAGCGCCTCCTGGTAGGCCGCACTCTCGTATGTCGCGACGGCCTTTTCGAAGCTGTCGAACTCGACCAGGACGGTACGTTCGGCGATCCCGGCGTCGTAGGCGGCGACTCGGCCGCCACGGACGAGGGTCTGCCCGCCCCCGGCCCTGGCTGCCGGACCGGCCAGCTTGTTGTAGGCAGCCAGCTTCTCCGGGTCGGAAATGGTGCGGTAGACGCTGACCCAGTAGCCCTTGGGCATGGAACCTCCAGTGTGGGGATGAGTGCATCTGACTTACGGTTCTCCGGCTCCGGATTGTATTCGCGCGGCGAGAGGATGGTCGTTCGGTTAGGTGTGGGTAACGCGACGCAGCTCGGTGTCTGTTCGCGAGGGATTGTCGGTGACACGTATCCGTTGGCCGTGGTGCGCCATCCGTCAGGTCGATCCCGGGGGAGGTCATCCACGCTAACCTCTGGGCATGAGTGGGCCGGCGTGGCTGGAGTTCGCCGATCACCTTGGCTCCATCGTCGGGGCGGCAGCAGGCGTACTCAGCGTGGTCCTCGTCCTTCTGCACGCCCGGACGGCGTCACCCAGGCGCAGCGCGGTCGCCGCACCGTCACGCTGGCTGTGGGTCAGCGTTGTCTGCGGGCTGCTCGCGCTCCTCGTCGCCGCGCTCCACTTCCTCGGGGGTAGGACGTTCGGGCTCGTGGTGCCGATGTCCGTGGCAGCGCTGGCCCTCGGGGCTGCCTCCACGGCGATGCATCTCGTCGACCGCCGCCGGCCACTGCTCGCCGATCAGCATCCGCTGCGTGCGCTGCTGACCGCGCAGTGGGAGGACGCGGCGACGCACAGGTACCAGTTCTTCTCTGGCCACGCACCGGCCCTGCCGAAGATCTACGTCGAGCAGCGGGCCATGACGCCGGCCGACCTCACCGGCGAGGCGCAGCCCGCGGTGCTGACCGTTCCGCAGCTGCTGGACCGCCCCGACAACGCCCTGGTTGTGGCCGAGCCGGGCATGGGTAAGTCCACGATGGTGGCTCTCATCCAGCACCTGCAGTCGCGGTGGTGGCTCGACGCCAAGCGCGGCACCCGGCTCAGCCGTGCGCCGTTCGGGCCGGTCGTGCCGGTCGCGGTGCCGGCCACCGCTCTGGTCGACAGCCGCCTTCCCGACGCCTTGGCGAGGGCCCACCGGCAGGGGAGCCGGCTCGACGTCGACGCCGTGAACTTCACGGTGCCCCCGCTGCCCGGCACCCGGTGGTTGATCCTCATCGACGGGGTCGACGAGGTGCTGAGCGGCAACGACCGCTCGGACGTGGTCATTCGAATCGCGGGCTGGTTGCACCAGTCAGATCCGGCGCAACGGTTCCTGGTGGCCACCCGTCCGCTGCTCTTCGGCGAGTTGGCCGAGGTCAAGGGCCGTTCCGTGGCGGAGTTCGCGCTGCGCCGATTCGATTCCACCGACCTGGAGACGTTTGCCGAGAGGTGGTTCGCGGCGCGGACCGAGAGCGGTGACGGCGCTGCGGCCGCGCAGCGGTATCTCCGTGCGATCGCGGCGGCCCGGCTTGGCGCCGTCGTCGAGGTGCCGCTCCTGGCCACCATCGCGGCGCTGGTCTTCGAGCATGATCAGCAACGACCGCTACCGAGTAGTCGCACCGAACTGTACGCGGAGTTCGTCCGTCATCTGCTCGCTGGCAGGCCGGCGGCCGTCGAACAGCGCGACCGGATCCGTGCCGAATTCGAGCGCTACGGCGATCCCGGCCGGCAGTTCTGGACCTGGCTCGACAGGCAGCTGAAGAACCTGGTCGAGCACCTCGCTGACGCGCAGTTGACCAACGACACGCTGTCGCTTGTCGAACAGGCCCGTACCTGGGTGCGTGACCACGCGTCGCCGGACACGCTCGACGCGGTCCCCGACTGGGACCGGCACGTCCGCGCGATGCTGACCAGCACGTCCGTGCTCGTCGAACGAGGCTCGGGCCTCGCCTTCACCCACCGCAGTCTGGCGGAGTTCCTCGCTGCCGGTGAGCGGGCGAGGCACTTCGACGAAGCCGCGTGGCTGGCTGACGTGCGGGCCCCCAACCGGCGCAACCTGGCGTTGTTCGTGCTCGGTCGTCGACAGTACGTACCGGCGGACCCACTCGTCGAGACGCTCCTGAACAGTCAGGACACCGACGTCGCCATCGCCGGCGAGATCCTCGCCGAGGGCATCGACGTCGCCGGGCCACTGCGTCGCCGGGTCATCGATGCCCTGCTCGCCCAGCTCGCGGCCGAGGATCCGACCGCACCCGAGGCGCTGCGGGTGCTGATCGCGCTCTGCCGTGACGAGGATGTCGTCGCCGCGCTGCGTGCGATCGTCGCGGACGTCGCGGCGCGGCCCTGGGTGCGGTTGCTGGTCGCGGACGCACTCGACGAGGCAGCCGTGACCTCGGGCAGCGTCCAGTCGCTCGTCGCGGACCCGTCGTTGCCCGGCAGTGTCCGCCACTGGGTGCAGCGGGCCGCGCCGGAGCGGGCCGGTGCTCGTTCCACCGACGCCGAGGCGGCCTCGGCGCCGAGCCATCTCCAGGCGTTCGCGTACCGCCGAGCCCTCACCGAAGGCCACAGCGAGCCGGGATACCGGCTGGCGGTCGCGCTCGAACTCGCCGATGCGGGCGACCCGTCGGGAACCACGGCGCTGCGCGGCTGCTGCGTCGACAGTGCCCTGCGGGTCGACCTGCGGTTACAGGCGGCCCGTGCGCTGCTTCGGGTCGCCGCCGCCGATCAGCTCGATTGGTTGCGCGGGCTGTCCGCCGACGAAAACCGTGAACTCGATTCGCGGGCGGCGGCGGTGACGGCGCTGCTCGAACTCGACGACAACGACGCCGAGCCGCTGGTCCGTCAGCTGCTCGCGATGGACGACACGCTCGCCAGCCGGTTGCCGGCCATGCGCATCGCGCTCGACCCGGCAGCCAGGCCCGGCCGGAGCGGTCGCGACCGTATCGAAGAGGGACTGTTCCGCGTCGGCGGCAGGAGCCTGGTGGACGGCGGCGCCTCCCGGTCCGGGGAGGCGACGGGATCCGGGCAGATCATTACCTTCTACTCGTACAAGGGCGGCACCGGCCGGACGATGGCACTGGCGAACGTCGCCTGGATCCTCGCGAGCAACGGCTACCGCGTCGCCGTGCTCGACTGGGATCTGGAGTCGCCAAGCCTGCACCGGTACTACCGACCGTTCCTACCCGATCAGGCGCTGAGGACGTCGCCTGGCCTGATCGACATGCTTCGCACGTTCGCCGCGACAAGGATGGAGACAGCTGACGACCTCGCCGCGGTGGCGGAGGCGTCGGCCGACGTCAGTTCCTACGCCCTCAGGCTCGGCTGGGCCTTTCCGGACAACGGCCTGATCGACCTCATCCCACCCGGGCGGCAGGACGCCGCGTACTCGAGATCCGTGGCCACGTTCGACTGGAGCTCCTTCTACGAACGGCTCAACGGGTACGCCCTCTTCGAGGCCCTCAGGGCGCACCTGCGCCGCAGCTACGACTTCGTGCTGATCGACAGCCGAACGGGCCTGGGTGACTTTGCCGGTATCGCCACCGTCCAGCTCCCCGACGCGGTGGTCAACTGCTTCACGATCAGCGAGACGAGCGTCGAGGGCGCTGTCGCCGTCGCCCGGTCGATCAGCCAGCAACGGCCAGGTGATCCGGTGCGGATGTTCCCGGTGCCGATGCGCGTCGAGGACGGCGAGCGGGCGAAGGCCGAGGCCGGCCGTGTCTACGCCCGAGCGCGATTCGACCCGATGCTCACGTCGTCGGGCCGCGCCGACCTCGACCGATACTGGGCCGAGATGGAAATTCCCTACAAGCCGTTCTACGCCTACGAGGAGATCCTGGCGGCCTTCGGCGACGTGCCCGGGGTGAGAAGCTCGCTGCTCGCGGCGTACGAGCGGCTCACCAGCGAGATAACCGGCACCCGTCTGAAGCTTCCGCCCATGGATGACCGGGATCGCCTCCGCTGGCTGGCCGACTTCACCCGCTACCCGACGCGATCCGCATCGATGGCATTGACGATCAGCTACGCGGCGTCAGACCGGATGTGGGCCGAGTGGATACGCGCCGAGTTGGAGTCGGCAGGTCAGCCCAGCACCCTGTTCGAGGTCCGCGACTGGAGGGCGGCGATGATTGACGCCGACCGGATGGTGGTGGTGTTGACACGCGACTACCTGGACGCCCCGGAAGCTGCCGATGTCGGGCGCGTCGGAGGCGAGCGACCGCCGCACGGGCCCGCCCCGTATCTGCTGCCGATCCGGGTCGGCGCGGTCCGACCACCGCGCGCCTTCGCCGCCATTCCCTCCATCGACCTGGTCGGCATGTCCGAGGGCCCGGCACGTGAGGCGCTGTTCGCCGCACTGCAACCGCCGAACCCGGTTCGTCGCGTCCCGGGAGCCCTGCCCCGAATGCCCACCGTTGCGCCGGAGGTGTGGCAGGTACCGCCGCGCAACCTCGAATTCGTCGGCCGAGGCACGATTCTGGAGGCGCTGTACGAACGATTGGCCGAGCACGGCACCGCGGTGGTCCAGGGCATGGCCGGCACCGGCAAGACCGAGCTGGCGAAGGAGTACGCCCACCGCTTCGCCTCCGCGTACCGGCTCGTCTGGTGGGTGTCGACCGACGATTCCCGATCCATCCCGGCTCAGCTCGCGCAGCTCGAAGCGGCGCTCGGCCTCACGGGCAACCTTCTGGATCACCTCGGGCGGACTGACCACTGGCTCGTCGTATTCGACAACGTGGACGACCCGGAGACCCTGCGACAGTTCCTGCCCCGTGGCCCCGGCAGCGTGCTGATCACCTCGCGCAGCGCGGCCTGGCGGGACGAAACCGACGTCCTGGACCTCGCCGGATTCGACCGGGCCGAGTCCGTCACACTGATCACGCGCCAAGTGCCTGGCCTCGCGCCGAGCGACGCCGCGACGATCGCCGAACGCCTCGGCGACCATCCGCTTGCGGTGAGCCTTGCCGGGTCGTTGCTCGCCACCACGGCCACGCCGGTGCCGGAGTTTCTGGAGCGCCTCGACAGCATGCCGACCCGCCACGGGGTCTCGTCCACGTTGGGGCTGACGGCTCAGCGTCTTCGTGCGCAGCGGCCGGCCGCCTACCGACTGTTGGAACTCATCGCCTGCTTCGAGCAGGAGACGATTCCCATTCGCGCGCTGTCGTCGCCGGTGTTCCTGGACGAACTCGACAGGTACGAACCCGACCTCGAAGGCTCCACCGCGGCGTTGATTCGCGACATCGCCCGGCTCGGCCTGGTGCGGATCGACACCGACGCCGCCACGGTCAGCACGCATGATCTCGTGCGGCGCGTCATCCAGGAGATGATGCCCGACGAGCAGCTTGCCGCCACCCGAGCCATCGTCGGACGGCTGTCCGCCGAAGGCGCGCCGGAGGACCGCCCCGACCTGTCCGGCGACTTCCAGCGCGCCGTGGAGGTGGCGCGCGACACGTGGGAGAAGCGCCTGTCGACCGGCGGCGTCAACGATCCGCAGACCCTTGCGGCCAGCCACGACCTGGCCGTCGCTCTGCTGCTCCTCGGCGAGCACACCGAGGCGACCGAGAGGGACTGGGACACTTACGGCCGCAGACTGCGTAGCCTCGGTCCGCGGCACGCGGCGACACTGCTGAGCGAGGACAGCTACGGTCGCGACCTGCGCGAGCTCGGCGACTACGACGGCTCGCGCAGCCAGTTGGCCCGGACCCTGGAGATCGCCAGCAGCGAGTTCGGCACCGACCATCCGCTGAGCCTGCGCGTCGCCAGGAACCTCGCGCTGAGCCTGCGGCGTCTGGGAGACCTCGAACAGGCCCACCTCCTGGTCACACACGCGCACGACCGCTGGGCGGCGACACTGGGTCGGCAACACCCCGAGACTGCCGCCTGCGCGGCGGAACTGGCCTGCATCTGCTCTGCCCTGGGCGACAGCCACCAGGCGGAGTGGCAGGCCACTGCCGCGGTCGCGGCGTACCGCAACACGTACGGGAAGGACCATCCGCTCACGCAGGTGGTCGCGAACACGCTGGGTGTCGTCCTGATCGGTGCCGGGGACCGCACGGGTGCCCGCGGGGTGTTGGAGGAGTGCGTGGGGCGCCTCCGCGAACGGCTCGACGAGCGCCATCCGTACGTGTTGGCCGCGGAACTGAACCACGCCGCCACCCTGGATGACAGCGACCAGGCGAGACGCCTCGATGAACAGGCCCATACCCTGCTGGCCGCCCGCTACGGCCCGCACCACCCGCTGACCACAGCGGCCGCGACCAATGCCGCGCGTGCAGCGGATGACCGGGCAAGACTCACTGTCGACCTCGAACCACTTGTCATCGGCAGAGCAACGGCTCCCTGGACCGATCTGGACGGTCGTCGTCGCGGATGATCTACCTTCCGTTCCGGTTGGATACCCGTGCGGAACGCCCCCGGTGGCGACCGGGCCGATGAGGGCTCCGGCGTCGCCGCGATGCCGGTACCGGGTCTGGATGACCCCGCCGGCCGGCCGCGCCACAGTCTTGACAGCGCCGTGGTACCGCCAAATAATTCAGCCGTTGAACAAATTTGGCCGGTGATCGACAACCCCGGGAGGAACGGTGCCACTCGTCGCCGGGGTCGACTCGTCGACCCAGTCGTGCAAGGTCGTCATCCGCGACGCCGAGACCGGGGAGTTGGTGCGCGAGGGCCGCGCACCGCACCCGCACGGCACCGCTGTGCCGCCGGCCGCCTGGGAGGCCTCGCTGTCCGACGCGCTCGCACAGGCTGGCGGTCTGGACGACGTGGCGGCCCTTTCGGTAGCCGGGCAGCAGCAGGGCATGGTGTGCCTGGACGCCGAAGGCGCCGTGGTTCGGGACGCGTTGCTGTGGAACGACACCCGCTCGGCCGGCGCCGCCACCGACCTGATCTCGGATCTCGGTGGGGGCGAGGCCGGGCGGCGAGCCTGGGCGGAGGCGGTCGGCCTGGTACCGGTGGCCAGCTTCACCGTCAGCAAACTGCGCTGGCTGGCCTCGGTCGAGCCCGAGAACGCCGCCCGTACGGCTGCGGTGTGTCTGCCGCACGACTGGCTGACCTGGCGTCTGGGCGGCGCGCCGGGGCTGGATGCGCTGTGCACCGACCGCAGCGACGCCAGCGGGACCGGGTACTGGTCGGCCGCGGCCGGTGCGTACCGGTCGGACCTGATCCGGTTGGCGTTCGGTCGCGATGGCCTGCTGCTGCCGCGGGTGCTCGGGCCGACCGGCCGGGCCGGTCACCTGCGCACCGGCGCGCCGCTGGGTCCCGGCGCAGGCGACTGCGCCGCGGCGGCACTGGGCGTCGGCGCCGAGTCGGGCGACGTCATCGTGTCGATCGGCACCTCCGGCATCGTGTCCACCGTTTCTGATGTGCCGGCCGCCGACGCGAGCGGGATCGTGGCCGGGTTCGCCGACACCACCGGCCGTTTCCTTCCGGTGGTGTGCACGCTCAACGCCGCCCGGGTGCTGGACGCGGCCGCGACCATGCTGCGGGTGGACCACGCGGCGCTGTCCACGCTGGCGCTGTCCGCCCCGCCGGGCGCCGACGGGCTGGTCCTGGTGCCCTACCTGGAGGGCGAGCGCACACCCAACCGCCCGCACGCCACCGGAGCCGTACACGGCCTGACCCTGCGGACCTCGACCCCCGCGCACCTGGCACGTGCGGCGGTGGAGGGCATTCTGTGCGCACTCGCCGATGGGCTGGACGCGATGATCGCGCAGGGCACGACGGTCAACCGGATCATCCTGGTCGGCGGCGGCGCCCGCTCGGAGGCGGTCCGCCGGATCGCGCCCACGGTCTTCGGCTGCCCCGTGCTCGTCCCCCCACTGGGGGAGTACGTCGCGGACGGTGCCGCGCGCCAGGCGGCCTGGGTGCTGTCCGGCGACCAGCGGCCGCCGGCGTGGACGATCGGGCAGGTCGAGGTGTACGACGCGGACGCCGTGCCGGCAGTCCGCGAACGGTACGCCGCCGCCCGCGCGAACGTCTCCGACCGCGCTGACTGACGGCGCGTTCGCCGCGGTCGAGGCTGGTGGGTGGGAGTTCGTCGGCTCAATGATCCGGTGTGGGAGGCGGGGTGGTCAGCGGGGTAGGTCGTCCGGCACCGGCAGGTCCAGCGCCCCGAGAAACCGTGCCGTCCTGACCTCGACGAAGACGTCGGCGTCGTCCAGGTCGTCGTCATCGTCGTCGAGATCGATGTCTGCCGGGTCGAGATCCTCGGCGAGGTGGGCGGCCACCTCGTCTTCCTTCGCGCCGCGCTCGGTGGCGCTGGCCCCGCCACGCTGCTGCGCCCACCAGAAGCTCAGACCGGCAGCCACGGCTCCGCAGGGGGCGGCTGTTCGCCGGGCTCCGGCGTCGTCCACCGGCCCGCACTGAGGAGGTAGGTGCCGAAGAATCCCACGACTGATCTCCTCTGCCGGCCGCGGCGGCTCCTCGGCCCCGAGCACGCCGATCATCGCACGGTGGTGACAACGCCATCGGGGACGGCCGCATCCGTGCGGCCGTCCCCGGCGGTATCGCGGCTGCGCAGGGGTTGCCCGAGGCTCAGCCGTTTACCGTCGCGCCGCCAGCGGCCGGCTGGACCCGCTCGAACCGCACCCGGCTCAGCCACCCCGGGAGGTCACTGAGCACGTACAACTCGCCGTGCACGTCGGGGGCGATCGCGGTCGGCTGGATGGGGAAGTTGCCGATCGTGGCGGACTCGTAGCCGCCGGTGGACTTGGGGCGCACGGCGAAGGCGAGCGTCGAGCAGTAGTCGCTCGCGACGTAGGTCCCCCAGGCCTCCGGGGTTTCGGACCCTCGGTACACCACGCCGCCGGTCACCGAGCAGTTCTCCGTGAGGTAGTGCTCGTACTCGAAGACCGGGTCGGTCAGCCGCACGCCCGGGCGGCACTGCGTCTGGTCGAAGACGGGGGTGCCCTCCCGGCAGGACCAGCCGAGGTTCGCCCCACGCTGCGACGGGCGGATGTGGTTGATCTCCTCGACCAGGCCCTGGCCGACATCACCGATCCACAGTGAGCCGTCGACCGGGTCGACGGAGAACCGCCACGGGTTGCGCAGCCCGTAGACCCAGATCTCCGGCCGCGCGCCCGGCGTGCGCACGAACGGGTTGTCGGAGGGTACGCAGTAGCGCTTCCCCCCGCAGTTGCGGTTGACGTCGATCCGCAGGATCTTGCCGAGCAGGGTGCCGAGGTTCTGACCGCTCTTGAACGGGTCGTTCGCGTGGCCGCCGTCGCCGAGGGACCAGTAGAGGTAGCCGTCGCGGCCGAACGCTACCTGTCCGCCGTTGTGGTTGCCGTACTCCGCGTGCTCCTGGGTGAGCAGGACCTGCAACCGCTCGGGAGCGCTGATGGGCACCCGCGCCAGGGTCAACGCGCCGGCCGGCAGGCTCGTGTAGGCCACGTAGAGGATCCCGTTCCGCGCGAAACTCGGCGAGGGCGTGATGCCGAGAAGCCCACGCTCGTTGTCCGAGGTGTCGATCCGGGCGCTCAGGTCGAGCACCGGCTCGGCCGCCAGGCCGGTGTCGGGGTGGTAGGCGCGGACGGTGCCGTTCTTCTCCGCGATCAGCATCCGGCCGTCGGGCAGCCCGGTGAGCGCGATGGGACGCTGCAGACCGTAGGCCACCTGTTCGGATGTCACGGTCAGTTCGGTGAGTGGAGCGGCGCGGGTATGGGATGGCCCGGCCGCGGCGGCACCGGCCACCGGCGACGGTGGCAGGAGAGACACAGACAGGGCCAGAGCGAGCAGCCCGGCCAGAACGGAGGCCGGGCGATAACGCCGTCGCGACATGTGTGGGCTCCTCAAGCAGGTGGAATGGTGGTGGCAATCTGGGAGCGTTCCCAAGATACATCGACTCCCACGAATGGCAAACCTGCCGCGTCGCTGCCTCCGGTCGGCGGGGGAGCTGCTCGTCTGGGTGGTCGTGCTGCTTGCGGCACCGACAGCACGGCTCCCGGCGGTCTGTCCCTGACCGTCTCGCGGCCGGCCACGCTCGGTCGATGATCAATTGGTGGAGTTACCCCTGCTGGCGTCGAGAGCGGCCCGCGCTGATGCTCGTCGATGTTGCCAGAACGGATCCAAACGTGTTGGAATGGCTCACATCGCCGCAGCGCGGGGGCAACCGCGCTGAGAACGGCCAGCACGGGAGCATCGCAGTGTCGGCAGCGCGCCGCCTTGGCAGGCGCTCGCCTGCCGCATCGCCGGGCCCTCCCCATGGCCGCGGGCATGTCCCGGGTAGGCAGCCCTGGCCGCCGTACGCACCCCTCGGCCGGCGGCCACGCGCTCGACGTCTGACCTGCCGGGGACGTCCGATCCGGTCTGCCAACCACCAGTACCGGCGACGAGGTGAGAAGCAGTCATGATTTCCCGAGAGAGTTTCGCGGGTTGGTACCGAAACCGCTTCGTGTGGGTGGCGGTGATTCTGCTGGTGGTGTCGGTCGGAGCGGTCGTACTGCTCAACCGGGCCGACCCGGCGGCGGAGCCGGCGGATCTGCAGGGGCAGATCACGGCCCGGATGCGTACCACGCTCGAACAGGCGGACCCCGGGCAGCACAACCACGCCGGACACGGTGCCCAGCAGGCGGCCGCCGCGGAGGTGAAGCCGCAGGTGATCTGTGGGGTCCGCGTCTACGGCTACGAGCCGGCCGAGGTGACCGCGCTCGCCGATGTGCGGACGGTGTACGGCTTCCACCTCTGCGGGGTCGCCGAGCAGAAGCGCCCCTGGGACGTGGCGGTCAAGCTGGCCGGCCCGGTGATCATGGACATGTCCACCGACCCCCCAGGCATCCAGGTGGTCGAGGCGACCGCCGACGTCAGGTTCGTCGACCGGCTGCGGGAGATGTTCCCGGACAAGTACGAGGAGTTGGCGCTCAGGGAGGCGCTGACCGAGTCGGAGATGGCCGACCAGCGCCGTCGGTACGACGCCGCAGCCGGGATGTGACCACGCCGGGCCGCCGGGCGTCGCCGTCGTGTCCGGTGAAGCCAGAGGCTGGACAGCTCGCGCACCGGACCCTGCGGTAGGTGTGGACCGTCCGCGTGCCGCGGTGGACGCCGTTGCGGCGATCCGGTCACCTCGATCCACATCAGACCGTAAATAGATCAGTATTGATATCTAAGCTCATAGATGTAACAGTTGGTTTGGGAGCGTTCCCATTGTGATCTCTAGTACCGAAGAGCGGAGGATGAACAGTGCGTTCACACACGTCCGATCTATCCGGCGGGCGAACCCGGTCAACCGTCCGCCGACCCCTCCAGGTGGTCGTCCTGCTGGTCGCCATGGTGATCGGCACGCTGCCCTTCACCGGGGCGGCCCAGGCCCACGGCACCATCATCAACCCGGCGAGTCGTGCCTATCAGTGTTGGAAGACCTGGGGCAGTCAGCACATGAACCCGGCCATGCAGCAGCAGGACCCCATGTGCTGGCAGGCGTTCCAGGCCAACCCCGACACCATGTGGAACTGGATGAGTCAGCTGCGGGACGGCCTCGCCGGTCAGTTCCAGGCTCGCACCCCGGACGGGCAACTGTGCAGCAACGGCCTGACCAGGAACAACAGCGTGAACCAGCCCGGTGCGTGGAAGCGGACGAACGTCAGCCGCAACCTCACGGTTCAGCTGTACGACCAGGCCAGCCACGGCGCTGACTACTTCCAGGTCTACGTCACCAAGCAGGGGTTCAACCCCGCCACCCAGCAACTCGGGTGGGGCAACCTCGACCTGCTCACGACGACCGGGCGCTACGCGCCGGCGCAGAACATCTCGTTCAACGTCTCGCTCCCGTCACGCAGTGGGAACCACATCCTCTTCGTGATCTGGAGGGCGTCGCACCTGGACCAGACCTACATGTGGTGCAGCGACATCAACGTCACCTGATCGGCAAGACCGCGAGCTGTGACACCAATCCGGCCCAGGGCGTTGGCGCCCTGGGCCGGACTGCGGCCGTCTCCCGCACCATTGGGGCGCTAGCGGCTGAGGGCGGCCACCGTCGAAGAGACCGCCGCTTCGAACACCGCCTCGTCCGGCGGCTCCGCGATGGCGGTCAGTTGCACCACCACGAGGTTGTGACCGAGCCGGACCAGGCTGTACAGGGTGGTACCGGTGATCTTGCTCGAGCCGCTGCCGCTCGCGAGGTCGTACCGTACCCGCCAGGACTCCTCTCCCACCTGGGGCGTCGGCTGGGCGCTCACGGTGAACCGCACAGGTGAGCCACCGGGGGTGGTGGCGGTGAACCGGGTGCAGGCGGCGCGGGCGGCCTCGGCCTCGTCGATAAGAGTGTCGGGCACGGGGTGGGCGTACGAGGTGACGATCACGATGACTGTCGACCCGCTGATGCTGCTCGGCGACTTCCTGGTGGCGAAGCCGCGAATCTCGTCGACCCGTTTGTCCGGCGTGATCCGGCGCAGAAAGTCGTCAGTGGCCAACTGCCGGCAGGCCGCCGGCTTGACGACGCTTCGGGATTCACCGGTGTCCTGCTGCTGCGGCTCTGGCTTCCAGAACGCCGGCAGTTTCGCCCGGACCGCGCTGGCGGCGGCGCCCGCCTCCGCGGCGGTGAGCACCCGGCCCGGATCCGCACCGGCCGGCGTACCCGGCGAGGCGTTGGCGCTCGGAGCGACGGTGGTCGGTGACGGCACCCCCACGACCGCCGGGGCGGTGGTCGCCGGCGTCGCGGTGGGCAGCAGCACCGGCCCACCGGGCAGGCCGACGAGCGCCGCGGCCCCGACCAGGAGCGCCGCCGTGACCGGAGCGAGCACCTGCCACACCCGTGCTCGCGTGCCATCCCGGCGGGCCGGCTGTCCGATCGGGCCGGGTCGTTGGCCGAACCGTCCGGCGAGAGCGGAGAGCCCGATCAGGATGGGCGTCGTGAGCACCGCGAGGTAGAACCACCAGATCACCGGCACACCGACATAGAGCCGGAGCAGTGTCGCGTCCACGGTACGACTGGAGACGACCTGGTGCACGAACTGCGAGGTGCCGGTCAGCGCCGCGACGCCCGCCCCGGCGACGAGGGCCCTCCCCACACCGGGGTCACCGCGTCCGACGGCGAGCACCACGAGTGCCGCCCACCCGGCCAGGGTGCAGATCCATCCTCGTTGCTGGAGGAGGGCGACCGCGGCGTCCAGCGTGGCCGGTGGATGCGTGAGCGCCTGTGCCGACGCGAGGCTCGCACCGATCAGCCCGGTCACCGCCACGACGGACAGGACGGCGCGGGTGGCGAGGCGACGCCAGCCGATCAGGGCCACGACCGCCGTCGGCAGGGCCAGGCCCAACCACGGCCACGGCGCGTCGGGCAGCGCGTAGACCAGCCAGGTGCGTATCGAAACCGGCCATTCCAGGCCGGGGGCGAGCCTCGGCAACGGCCAGCAGATCGCCGTGACGGTCGCGGCGGCCGCCAGGTAGGTGAGCCCTCGCCGGAGGCGGGTGAACCGATCCGGGCCCCGGCGGGCCGCCAACCCGGCCAGCACGGTGCAGGCGGTGCCGGCGACCATGCCGGCGAGTGCGGACAGGATCGCGCCCCACAGGCTGACGCCCAGGCTGTTGGTGCCGGTGGGGAACGACGTGCCGGCGCTGGCCGTTCCGGTGGGGAAGACGAATCCGCCCACGGCGAGGCCGGCGGCGGCCGCGACGATCGGGAGCCAACGCCGCGACGGCGCACCGGTGAGCGCCCGGCGGTGCAGCGCGGGGGTCAGCCCGAACCCGAGCAGCACACCGACCAGAGCGGCCGACAGCACGGAGAGGTCCCGGTCGAAGGCCAACGTGAGTGCCGCCGGGGCCGCCGCCCCCGCGACGATCGCCGCCACCGCCCCGGTCACCGCGGCCTGCAGCGGGCCATCCACCGACACCCGCTGCCCGGCACGCAGCGCGGCGGCCCGCCGCTGCGGCGTCGGGTGCCGGGCGAACAGTCGGCGCAGCCACCCGGGGTGCTGCGGTCGGGTCGCGGCGGCGGCCTCCAGCAGCCGGACCAGCGCGGTGGCGTCACCGCTCCGGCTGACCTGCTGATCCGCCTCGTGTTCGCGCAGTCGCAGCACCAGTGCCCGCAGGAGGGCGCTCACCAGCACCAGCACCAGCGCCCGGATGGCCGTGACGACCGTGATCTCGGGCAGCCCCACCGCGCGGATCTCGGAGACACTGGCCACCGCCACCGCCGGCACGACAAGCCACAGCAGACCACGCACGGCGGAGACCCACCGGACGTCCCGACCTTGCACGTGCGCCAGCTCGTGCTGCATGACCGGGTCGAAGCGCGCCGGATCCCGGTAGGCCACCGCCACCGCGGCCGGCAGCACCACGAGTGGTCGGCCGCCGGGCCGGACGGTGGTGAACGCCTGCCGCACCGACGGCCCTGCCACGAACAGTGCGGGCCGGTGCCGGCCGTGCAGGCCGTGCAGGCCCTGCCGATCGCAGAGCTCGGCAAACCGCTGCTCGGCACCGGCGACGGGGCTCGCGAGTCGGTGGCGGCGCAGCCGCCACCGATCCACCACCGGGGTCAGTGCGACGATCAGGGCCAGCCCGGCCAGCACCAGGACGCCACCGGTGAGCATCACCAACCCCTGCACCCGGGCCGGGTCGGACATGCAGGTCAGGTACTGCATCGTCCGGGTGGCATCGAACTCGGCGGGTTTGCTCAGGTCGACGTCGTAGGCCCTGATGCAGCGAAGCGCCGCCTCCCGGTAGGGCTGCGCCAGGGGACGGTTGCCGTGGAAGAACATGCTGCCCACCACGACACCGACGGCACCCACCAACCCGACGACCTGCAGATAGAGCCAGAGCAGGGGGGTTGGCGGCCCGGCGGGCCCCCGGGTCACCGGATCAGCGGGCGGCTGCCCGTCGGCGCGGGTCACTCCGCTGTGGAAACGCGGTCGTGCGGGCGGCGCCCGCCGCGCCACCAACCGGCACCGGCCGCGCTCGCCTCGGCCGGGAGAACGTCGCCCAGACCCGACCTGACGGCCTGCGGAGCGAGCCGGGGCACCCCGGCACGGGCGGCGGCCTCGACGAGGTCGGGCATCCGCGTGTACGTGTCGACCATGCCACCCCTCCAGAGAGTAGGCATCAGGATACGCAACGTCCGCCAACCCGTCGGTGACGACAGTGGACTGTCGGTTCGGCTGCCTACAGACCGAAGCTGCTGTGGGCCTCCAACTCGGCCAGGGTGGAGTCCAGCATGGTGGGGAGGTCCCTGCCTGGATCGTCGGTCACGGTCAGATAGGAACTGGTGACCAGACCCATGACCGCGCCCACCAGGGTCCGCACGGTGATGTCGTCCCTGTCGCGTCCGACGCGCTCCGCGAGGACCTCGGTGATCGCGCCGAACGCCTCCGCGAAGTCGTCGAGGATCCGTGCCCGAAGCTCGGGAACGGAGAGGATCAACGCGTGCCGCTCTCGTGCCAGCACCATCATTCCTGACTGGTCCTGCTGGTACGCCTCGTTCTGGTCGTTCTCGTACAGGGTCCGGATCGCCGCGCGAAGCGCGCTGATCGAGTTGACCGTCTCCGGCTGACTGCGCAGAGCGTCAATGAACAGCGGCGCCAGATCGTCGTGCAGGACGACGTCTTCCTTGGTGGGGAAGTATCGGAAGAAGGTGGTGTGTGAGATCTCCGCGGCCTCGGAGATCTGATCGACGGTCGTCGCGTGATAGCCCTGCTCCAGGAACAGGCGAATCGCGTGCTCCCGGATCGTGGCGCGGGTCTTCAACTTCTTCCGCTCGCGCAAACCCGGTTTGGACGGGGTCCCCGGTGAGGTCATGACGGACGATCCCTTCCTCGGCACCGTATCGGGGACGTCCGCTGGGGTGGGGTTCGGGCACGCCACGTGGGCCGTCGTGGTGCTGGTCCGACAGGGCTGATCTGGTCAGATCACGTTACCCCGCTGGCGCTGTGTCAATGCGAGCCGGTTGCCTCGTCCGGCGAGGGCGTGCGGCAACCGAGGCGGGCGTGGCCCGGTGCCCATCGCCGCGGCAGGCGCCGCACCCGGGCGGCTGTACGGGCTGCTCCGCTGCCGTGGTCGCCCCTCCGGCGGGCCAAAAACGTTATCGACTAACAATTGATACGGGCTAACTAAAGTTAGTAGACTCTCGTCTGGGTGGGCCACGCCTGTCTGATCGGAGGGTCGTCATGGGAGCACTGCTCTACCGGGTGGGCCGCCTGTCGTTCCGGCGGCGAGGGCTCGTGCTGTCACTGTGGCTCGCCGTGCTGGTCGCGTCCGGCGCGGCCGCCGCCGCACTGTCGCAGGAGTCCACCGCGGTGGGTTCCGCCATCCTTCCGGGCACCGAGTCGCAGCAGGCGCTCGACCTGCTCAAGGAGCGCTTCCCCGAGCAGCCCGTCGACGGCGCCAGCGCTCGGGTCGTCTTCGTCGCTCCCGAAGGCGGGACGCTGCGGGACCCGGGGCCTGGCGCCACGCTCCAGAAGGTGATCGAGGCGCTACGGGCCGCGCCGCAGGTGGCGCACGTCGTCGAGCCGGTCGAGGCCGGCGTCCTGTCGGAGGATCGTCGAGTGGCCTACTCCGAAGTCACCTACCGCGTGTCCGGTGACAAGGTGACCGACGAGGCGCGGACCGCGCTGACCGAGGCGGCCGACCTGGGCCGCGAGGGCGGGCTGCGGGTCGAGGTCGGCGGCGACGCCCTGGAGCCGCAGCCCGAGACGGGCCTCCTGGAGATCGTCGGTGTCGCCTTCGCCGGCCTCGTGCTGATCGTCGCGCTGGGCTCGCTGGTCGCGGCGACGCTGCCGCTGCTGACGGCCTTCGTGGGGGTCGGGATCAGCCTGCTGACCATCACCGCCGTGGGTGGCGTCATCAACCTGAACCGCGACGCGGCCGTCCTGGCCCTGATGCTCGGCCTGGCGGTCTCCATCGACTACGCGCTCTTCATCGTCATGCGTTACCGCAACGAGCTGGTCGCCGGCCGTGTGCCGGCGGACGCGGCAGGGCGCGCGACGAGCACGGCCGGATCGGCGGTGGTCTTCGCCGGCCTGACGGTGATCATCGCCCTGGGCGGGCTGGCGGTGCTCGGCATTCCGCTGCTGACGGAGGACGGTCTCGCCGCGGCGGGCGCCATCGCGGTCGTGGTGCTCGTGGCGCTGACGCTGATGCCCGCGCTCCTCGGCTTCGCCGGCCGGCGAGTTCAGGGACATGGCGGCCGGTTCCTCGGGATCTTCCGCGGACCCGGTGCCGGCAGTGGATCCACCCGGACGCTCGGCCAGCGGTGGGCCGAGTTGGTGACCCGTCGACCGGTGGCGATGGTGCTGATCGCCGTGGCCGCGCTCGTGGTGATCGCGGTGCCCGCCACGGATCTCCGGCTGGGCATCCCCGACGACAGCACGGCCGCCGAGCACAGCACCCAGCGCAAGGCGTACGACCTGATCGCCGACAACTTCGGCGCCGGTGTCAACGGCCCGCTCATCGCGGTCGTCGATGCGGCCGGAGCCGGCGGCGCGCAGAGTGTGGCCGAGCAGGCCAGGGCGGTGATCCTGGACCTGCCCGACGTCGCCGACGTCGCGCCGGCGGCGGTCAACGGTCGCGGGGACACGGCACTGCTGCAGATCGTGCCCGACAGCGGCCCGGCCAGCGAGGCCACCGAGAACCTGGTCGCGGACATCCGTGCGCAGGCCGACCAGGTGGAGGCGAAGACCGGAGTCAACCTCTACGTCACGGGCCAGACGGCGATGAACATCGACTCCTCCGACCGGATGGGGGAGGCCCTGCTGCCGTACCTGACGATCATCGTCGGGCTCGCGTTGGTGCTGCTGCTGCTCGCGTTCCGATCGGTGCTCGTCCCCATCAAGGCCGCGGTCGGCTACCTCCTGACGGTCGCCGCGACCTTTGGTGCGGTCGTCGCGATCTTCCAGTGGGGCTGGCTGTCCGGCATCACGGGCATCGAGGACACGGCGCCGATCTACAGCCTGATGCCGATCCTGCTCGTCGGCATGTCCTTCGGGCTGGCCATGGACTACCAGGTCTTCCTCGTCAGCCGCATGCGGGAGGAGTACGCGCACGGGGCGGAGCCCACAGACGCGATCGTCGGCGGCTTCCGGTACAGCGCGCGGGTGGTGACCGCCGCGGCGATTATCATGATCAGCGTCTTCCTGGGGTTCTTCCTCTCCGCGGACCTCTCGCTCCGGCTCTTCGGGTTCACGCTTGCCGCTGCCGTCCTGTTCGACGCCTTCCTGGTGCGGATGACGCTCCTGCCGGCCGCCATGGCACTCCTCGGCCGAAGGGTGTGGTGGCTGCCGCGCTGGCTGGACCGCGTGCTGCCGAACGCGAACATCGAGGGCGGACAGGAACGGCCCGAGACGACGACGCCGCGCCTACCCACTTTCGGCGAGAGCGTGTCCTGAGGCGACCAGGCACCCGAGAGCGCCGCGTCAGGGCTTCGAGTCCGCGCGGGCACTGGCCGACCACCGAGCCTGCGGGGCCAGCGCCGCGCTCAGCTCAACGTGAAGGACACGTCGTCCACGTCGAAGGCCGTGACGCCGTTGCCGGCCGTCTCGCTGGCGAGGAAGCTGGCCGTCGCGGTGCGCTCGGTCGTCGCCGTCCCGGTCGACATCCCGTATTGCCGCCACTGCGCCCCGCCGTCGAAGGCCAGCGAGAACCTCGTCTTCGGCGGCACCCCGGTGACCGCCAGCCCGACGTTCAGGTAGTCACCGCGGCGGGTCTCCGTGGTGAGGGTCCGGACCCAGAAGCGAACCGTCAGCTCGCACCCGGCCGGCACCGTGACGCTGGTGCGCAGCAGGTCGCCACGCGTCACGTCCAGCCCCGCGAAGGCGGCGTACGCCTGACCGGTGTGTGCGGGACGGGTCGCGTCACCGAAGACGACGACGCGAGGGCCGGCGGTCCAGCCGGTGGTGCCGAGCTCGAACCCTGGGTTGGCGTGGATCTGTCCGGTGCAGGGCGGGTCGTCGGCTGCCTGCCGGTCGGATGATCCACCGCCCGACGGCAGGAGGAGCAGCAGGACCGCGGCCGAGACGGCGGAGACGAAGGCTTTCATCAACCCTCCCCAAGGTCAATGCATTCAAGGAAGTCTATTCAAGCTGACGATGCGTGATGGACGCCGGCCCGTCAAGCCCGTCCCAACGTTCGCCCGGTGCGGGCGGCTGACCGGAGCGGCCCCCGCGCTACCGGCGGCGGCGGGCGTCGGCCTCGGTGTCGAGCAGGTCGTTGAGCGTCAGCGCCGAGTTGATCAACGAGAGGTGGCTGAACGCCTGGGGGTAGTTGCCGATCTGCTCCCCGGTCGCGGCGATCTCCTCGGCGTAGAGGCCGAGGTGGTTGCTGAAGGTGAACATCTTCTCGAACGTGAGGCGGGCGTCGTCGAGGCGTCCGGAACGGGCCAGCGCCTCGACGTACCAGAAGGTGCACATGTTGAAGGTGCCCTCGTGGCCGGGGAGACCGTCGGGGGAGTGGACCGGGTCGTACCGGTGGACCAGGCTGTCGGACACCAGTTCGCGCTCGATCGCCTTCAGGGTGGACTGCCACAGCGGGTCGCTCGGCGTGACGAAACCGACCGCCGGCATGGCGAGCAACGCCGCGTCCAGCACGGTCTCGTCGTACGCCTGCACGAAGGTGCCGCGGCCCCGGTCGTAACCGCGGTCCATGACCTGGTTGTAGATGCGGTTGCGTTGCTCGGTCCAGCGGGTCATGTCCCCGGGGCGGCCGGTGCGGGTGGCCAGCCGGATGGCCCGGTCCAACGCGACCCAGGACATCACCCGGCCGAAGGTGTAGTTGCGGGGGTGGTGGCGGCTCTCCCAGATGCCGGCGTCGGGCTGGTCCCAGTGCTGGCAGAGCCAGTCGACGAGCCGCACGGTGCTCTTCCACACCTGGTGCGAGACGCGGATGCCCTGCTCGTCGGCGAGGTGCATGGCGTAGAGCGCCTCGCCGTGGATGTCGAGTTGGAGTTGGTCGGCGGCGCCGTTGCCGATCCGCACCGGTCGTGAGCCGCGGTAACCCTCCAGGTGGTCGAGGACCTCCTCGTGCAGGTCGGACGAGCCGTCCACCCGGTACATGATCTTCAGTGGATCCTGGAGGTCGCCGGCCTCACGGATCCGTTCGTCCAGCCAGTCCATGTACCGGCTGACCTCTTCGGTGAAGCCCAGGCCGAGCAGCGCGTGCACCGAGAACGACGTGTCCCGTACCCAGGTGTAGCGGTAGTCCCAGTTGCGGGTGCCGCCCACCAGCTCGGGCAGCGCGGCGGTGGGCGCGGCGATCATCGCACCGGTCGGTGCGTACGTCATGAGTTTCAGTGTGATGGCGGAGCGCTCGACCATCTCCCGCCAGCGGCCGGTGTAGCGCGAGCGTTCAAGCCAGCGCCGCCAGTAGTCCCGAGTCCACTCGAACATGCCCTGGATCTCTTCGGCCGCGATGATGCGTGGCTCGGTGCCGCCGGTCTCCAGGACCACCCCGCCGGTGTCGCCCTCGTTGAGGGTGCCGTACGCGACGAGGTCGTCACCCTCGAAATGGATGTCGCCGTGATCGGAGATCAACCGCCGGGTGGGGTCGACCGGGTTGAAGGTCAGCGACGCCGACCGGCCGCGGAAGACGTAGCCGTTGGGGTGGCGCTCCAGTTGGTGCCCCTCGCGGGCGTAGTCGAACCGTGGCCGGCACTCCACCTGGAAGCGCATGCTGCCGCGGACCATGGTGACGATGCGGACCAGGCGGTGCGCGTCGGTGGCCCGCTCACCGGTGACCGGCATGAAGTCCATCACCTCGGCCACGCCGTCGGCGCTGATGAACCGGGTGATCAGGATGGGGGTGCCGGGGAGGTAGAGCTGTTTGGTCACGTACCGCACGTCGTGCGGCGCGATCCGGAAGTAGCCGCCCTTCTCCTTGTCCAGGAGCGCGGCGAAGATGCTCGGCGAGTCGAAGCGCGGCGCACAGAACCAGTCGACGGTCCCATCACACGTCACAAGCGCGGCGGTCTGCAGGTCGCCGATAAGTCCGTGATCTTCGATCGCCGGATAGTTGTCCACGTCTCTCCCCGGTTCGGCGGCGTCCTGCGCATCGAACCTAAGGGGTGAATTGTCGAGTTAGGCGAGATTCACGTTTCAGCCACCCTGTTGCGTGCCCCGGTGTGCCCGACCCGCCCGGCGTTACCGCCGGTCGCGTGACCCCGGCTGGCCAGCCGGCTGGAGGTCGGGCATGGTGGGCGGATGCGACAGGTCACCGTGCTCGGCAGCTCCGGTGCCTTTCCCGAGCCGGGCCGTTCCTGTAGCGGTTTCGCGGTGGACTGGGACGGCTACCGCCTGGTGCTCGACCTCGGCTACGCCACGCTGCCGCGGCTGCTCGGGCACTGGCCAGACGGTGCCCTCGACGCTGTCGTCATCACCCACGAGCATCCTGATCACTGCATCGACCTGCACGGGCTGTTCCGGATGCGGCTCTACGGTGGCCACGGTGGGCCACGGCTGCCGTTGTACTGCCCGCCGGGGGTGCTCGACCGGCTCCGCGGCCTGGAGCCGGACGTCGACCTGCACGCGGTCTTCGACGTGCATCCGCTGCCCGGCACCTACCGGCTGGGGCCGATCGCCCTGACCGGGCTGTCGCTTCCGCACCACGTGCCCACCGCGGGCATCCGCATCGAGGCTGACGGGACGGCCCTGGCGTACACCGGTGACACCGGCCCGACCCCCGTGCTTGCCGAACTCGGCCGCGACGCCGACCTGTTCATCGTCGAGGCCACCGACCACGACGGCGAGACCAACCAACCCACCCGCAATCTGATGACCTCCACCGAGGCCGGCCAGTGGGCTCGGCGGGCCGGCGCCCGCCGACTGCTGCTCACCCACTTCTGGCCGGGCAACGACCGAGCAGCCGCGGTGGCCGCCGCGCAGCTGGAGTTCGCCGGTGCGGTGCTGGCGGCCGAGGAGGGCCTGACCGTCCTCCTCGGGGCGGCAGATCACTGACCGCCCCCTCGGCACGGCGTGTACGGGCGCCCGTCATCGATATTGCTGGATCGGCCGCGGGTGTGCTGGAATGGCTCACATCGCCGCGGCACGGGGGCAACCGTGCTGGCAACGGGCAGCACGGGAGCAGCGCAGTGCCGGCAGCGCGCCACTTCGGCGGACGCGCGCCGCATCGCCGGGCCATCGACGACGGGCCGGTGCCCGCCGTACGTGCCTTGACCACGCAGTTCCGCGACACCGAGACGATCGCCCTCGCGCAGCGAAGGCGTCCACATCGTGATGTCCGGAAAATACTCCGGCCCCGCCCGCGCGGTGGGCGCCCCACGTCATGGAGGATGACCATGCGCCGTTCCCTCGCGGTGATCACCGCCGCCCTGCTCCTCGGCACCACGGCCGGCAGCGTCCCGGCCGCCGCGTCGGGCGCCCCCCAGCGCTCGTGCACCCGTGGCCTGCTGTTCTGTGAGGACTTCGAGCGGCTGCCGCCTGGCGGTGCCAGCACGTTGGACTGGGGCGTCGACACCCGCAACGGCACGCTCACCGTCGAGCGCGCCCGGCACGGCAACCAGGTGCTGCACGTCCACACGGTGGACAACGGGCGTGCCTTCCTGCGCGTCGACGACTTCGCCGCACCGGGCAACCGCTTCTACGGTCGGATGCGACTGCGCGTCGATGCCTTCCCCACCGCCCCCGACTGGGCGCACTTCACGTTGGTGGAGGCGACCGGCACCGGGAGTCCCGAGGTCGTCCGTCCCGTCGGCGGCCAGTACGCGCCCACGGTCCCCGGGACCTTCTGGGGTGTGGGCGCCGACGGTGGCCCGACCGGCGACTGGACCAACTGGCGGGAGTCCGCCCCGGTCACCGAGGACACCTGGCAGTGCTTCGAGTGGAAGCTCGACCCCGCGGACAACCGCGTCGCCGTGTGGATCGACGGCGTGGCCAACCCGGAACTGACCGCTTCCACGACCGAGCACGGCGGCAACGACGTGCCCTTCGTCCTGCCGACGGTGAACACCGTGAAGGTCGGCTGGCAGCTCTACCAGGGTGGCACCACGCCGGGCGAGTTCGACCTCTGGATCGACGACATCGCTCTCTCCACCAAGAGACTCGGCTGCTGACGGGTCGCGCTGGGGCGTGTTGTGGACGTGTCGATTCCCCCGACACCTTCCGCAACACGCCCCGTCAGTGCCGCGGACCGAGCTGGCTGATCTCGTACCCGTCGGGGTAGCTCCTGGCGGTGATCCCGTCGGCGAACAGCGCCGTCGTCCGTGGCGCCCCGAACCAGCGTTGCAGCCGCGAGCGCGTCCGCAACGCCAGGTGCAGGCCAGCCCGGACCGGCCACGCCGGCTCGTCGACCTGCGTGGCGCGCCGCAGCGGGGCGTCGTACATGGCGCTGACCAGCGCGTTTCCCAGCGGTGCGAGCATCCGCGGGATCCGGGTGAGCAACAGCATCCGGGTGGCCCGCTCGATGGCCGCCGCATCGTCGCTGGGCCGCAGGTGCGCCGCGTCGTGGGCGGTGAACCAGGTCTCGAACTCGTCGTAGGACCCGGGGATGTCCGTGATGCCCATCCGCCGGCCGAGCTCCCGGTAGAACAGGTAGGTGGCCTGCCGCTCGTGGCAGCAGGGCGGGCGCCACCCGTACTCCTGCAACCACCGCGTCGGGACCACGACCAGGCAGCCGAGGACGTAGCGGAAGTCGTCGTTGCCGATGTCGTACGGGCGGTGGATCTGGTTGACGCGCCGCAACGCGTCCCGGCCACGAGGATTCTCGAACCCGTTGAGCACCATCTCGTACATCAGCAGGCCGGTGTCGTCGATCCGCTTCTGGGTGCGCTCGGTCAGCTCGCCGGTGGCCGTGTGCACGGCGGCGATGGCGGGGATGGAGAAGGACCTGTTGAATGCCAGGTTGAGCCCGAGCTTCATGTCCCACGGGAACTCGTAACGCAGCATGGTCTGGTAAATGTCCAGGTAGTCGCGCTCCGGCAGCAGAGCACGGGTCCGGGTCAGGTTCGCGTAGCGGCCTCTCATCGGCGGGTGTCTCCAGCAGTGGGATGCGGGGTGCTCTCGTCGGTGGCGGCGAGTGTCTGAGCCACCACCGGCGAACGGGCGTAGGCGTCGGTGACGAGCGTCAGCCACGCGACCTCGCCAGCGTAGCCACCGTCCGGGCGGTGCAGCTCGTCCGCGGGCTGTGGGACCGCGGCCACGAGACCTGCGCCATGCCGACGCAGCGCGCAGGCCAGGTGGGCGGCCTCGACAGCCGCCTGCCGCTCCTGCGTGGTCAGCGCGGCCCGCTCGGCGAACTGCTCGGCCAGCGCCGTCACGCCGACGTCGGTGTAGGGGCGGAGCGCCAGGCGGCCGTCGCGGATCTCGGCCACCCGGCGGGTCAACGCGTAGTCGATGTCGCCCAGCGCCGCGAGAGTGCGGCGCAGGGCGGGATCGAGTTCGAGTTCGGGCAGGGCCGCGATGAGATCGCTCCAGAGCGGTTCGAGTCGTCGGTAGGAGTGGAAGTCCTCCCATCGCCGGCTGATCTTGAGGGTGGGTCCCCACGCCGGCATGGTGAGCCCGATGGTGATGAGCAACGCGCCGATGGTCACCAGGACCGCGGCGATCTGCCGCTCGCCGCTCGGTTGGTGGCCGGCCCAGTAGGCGATGAGATACACGATCTTGTTCGTGCTGTAGAGCAGCGCGAAGGCCGCGCCAACGGCGGTGATGCGAAGGCCACGGCGCAGCCAGGGCCGCCCGCAGATCTTCGCGAAGCTCCAGCACAGCCGGGTGATGTCGAAGCAGTAGGCGAAGAAGCCGAGCAACAGGAAGATCAGCAGGTAGGCGGTCACGACGGGGTCGGTCGCGTACTCGACAGTCAGCAGCACCGGGTCGTCGTAGGTCAGGGTGTACGCGAAGAGACCGGCCATGACGAGGAAGGCGAACCCGGTGACCCACACCCAGACGCGGGCGCGAGCGGCGGCCTTCGCCGGGGGAAGCGCGAAGTGCAGGAGCATGATCTCGGCATTCGCCGAGATGGTCAGCGCGCAGCCGTGGGAGATGACCTTGGCCAGGTTGGGTAGGCCGGCCGCCTGGTCGATCGCGGCGGCGATCGGCGGGATGGCGGCGGTGATCCCGGCGGCGAACGCGCCAAGACCCAGACAGATCGCACGGCGGGCCTGGCTCGGGTGCCGGCGTTGGAGGCGCACCATGTACGCGACGGCGATCCAGCCGGCGACGGCGCAGACGGTGTACAGGACGGTATCCATCGCCGCGCTACCAGTGGGGGCGTTCGAGTGAGTGCCGCAGCCGGCCGTACAGCTCGGCGTCCTGGCCGTCCAACGGTTCGTCGTCGCCGTCGCCGAGCCCGCCGCGGAGCCGCCGGAGGAGGAGCGAGCCGATCATCTCGGCCTCGCGTTCCTCGGCCGCGGCGTAGTTGCTGCGGCCGAGGCTGCGCCGGACCAGCTGCGGGTCGAGGTCCGGCAGCAACAGCCGGGAGGCGTCCGCGTCCAGCACCTCGGTCGCCTGGTGGCCGGCGAGCAGGTGACCCAGCTCGTGGCCGATGATCAGCTGTTGGTGCAGCGGCGAGGTGTCCTGCTCGAAGAAGATGGCGTCGAAGTCGCCGGTGGGCACGCACATCCCGCACACGGTCTGCGCCGGCAGCTTGATCGGCACCAGGTGGATGGGCCGCCCGCGGCGTTCGCCGAGGGCACCGCACAGCGTGTGGATGTCGAACGGTGTCGGCACCTCAAGCTCGGCGACGATCCGCTCGCAGCGCTTGCGTAATCGGTACAACCTCACGTCAGCGTTCCCCTGCTCGTCGACGTACTCCCACCGGAGGATGTGCACGGCTATTTGCGCTCGTCAGGCGTGGAACTGCTCGCACCAGCCTCGGCCACGGCCCGCAGGCGGACCACCATCTGCTCGATGAGCTGGGTGTCGGTCGCGGAGAGGCCGTTGTCGGCGAGCACCTGGCGCAGCGCCACCTGCTTGACGTCCATTCGACGCAACTCGCTGAGCAGCGTGATCTGGTCCTGTATTCGCCGTGCCGCCGCGTCGTCGACGAAGTAGCCCGAGTTGACCCCGAAGGCGGTGGCCAGGGCGCGGACGTGTGAGGTGCGGGGATCACTTGCCACACCACGGCGTAACTCTCCGATGTAGGCAGCGCTGATCGTGACGCCTGTTTCGGCCGCCGCTTGGTTGATCTTGTCGGCGATTTCCCTGTTGGTGTACTTGCGCCCGGGCTCGTCGGAGTCGCCGAGCTCGTCCCGGGTGGGGCGGATCTCGTCGAACAAATATTCGAGCCTCGCCGCCAGCGTGTCGAGGGGTGGCAACTCCTGCTCCGTGTGCCGATCCACCATGATCCTTCACCCTCCAGCGACCGAAACGACAGTGTCGCAGATGCGTGCCGCAGCGAAACAGACGTTGACACGTGAACCGAACGTGAGCGTATGCTCGCTCCTGTTTGGAGCAACGGGCGTTGAGCCGAAAGCCAATCTGCTCAACACCTGTTGTGCGGCGGACGGGGTTGAGGTCCGACCAGCCAAACCGAAGGTGCCGTGGGAGGGGTCAGCTCCGCAAGGAGCACAACGGGGGGACTCCTCCTGCCGCACTGGTCGACGTGCTGGCGCGGGGCCAGGTGACCACCACCTCTGCCCGGCTGCCGCGGATGCGAATGCCATGACCGTGCCGCCGAGTCAGATCCACGTCCAGGGGCGGATCGCGCGCCAGGCCCGCCCGCGCCACCGAGCCCGGCGCGGATGGAGGAAGATCAGGATGTCGTCCAGCGCGTTGTCGGCGGTGGCGCGGACGTGTGGCAGTGCGCGCGCCCGGCGCAGGGCGGTGACAACCCGGCGTTCGTCCAGTTGGCGGTAGACCCTCGCGAGATGCCCCAGGCACGTAGCGGCAAGGGCGCTGACCTGGTGATCCTCGTGGTCGAGCAATCGCAGATGCAGCTCCTGCAGGTCTTTCCAGTCTCCGTCGCCGTACAGGGCGGTGCCGACCATCGCATCCAACGCGGCGGACAGATCACCACGGTCGAGCGCGGCGTCCACCTCGGTCGGTGTCGACGGCGGCGGATTCTGGAAGACGTGATGCTCATGGCGCACCGTGCCATCCTCCCGCATCCGGGCGGGGGCGAGTGACCCGGCGGTGTCAGGCTTACGGTCGTCCGGTGGAGGGTGCCCCGGGTCAGCGGTCGACAGACCAATGACTAGCTTCGGCAACAGGTAGGCGTCCGCGACCACCAAGATCTACGAGACAGAGCCTGGGCGGTATGAGCGGCCCGTGACAGCGCA
This sequence comes from Micromonospora sp. NPDC049171, assembly GCF_040648275.1. Taxonomy (NCBI): domain Bacteria; kingdom Bacillati; phylum Actinomycetota; class Actinomycetes; order Micromonosporales; family Micromonosporaceae; genus Micromonospora; species Micromonospora sp. NPDC049171. Next base: position 96,320 of record NZ_JBEZDJ010000003.1, on the reverse strand, counting down.
GCTCGCCGCCATCGGGCAGCCCTGGGTTGACGAGCCCATCGATGTCGAGTCGGATTCCTGGTTCGTCAGCTCAGCGCACGTCACTGCTTGACGCGAGTCGTTGGGTCAGCGGAGCCAGATGACGGCGGCGATGAGGGCGAGGTTGGACCGGTGGGCGGATGCGCGTTTGGCGTATCGGGTGGCCAGGTCGCACCACTGCTTGAGGCACGTCGAAATGTCCGGAGAACCGTCCCGTTCTGCATGACGACGCAGTCCGGGCTACTGGCCGGACTGCGTCTGCCGCTGGTCAATGGCTGCGTAGTCGGGAGCCGCCGGCCGCCCACAGTAGTGTGGCAATGGCGATGGTGAGCAGCGCGCCCAGCACGAGGATGGCCCGCACCCAGGTGTCGGTGATCGCGGCGAAGACGAAGAACCTGCCGACGAGTTGGACGCCGAGCAGCGCGGTCAACAACACCCGGTGCCAGCGTCGGCCAGCGCGTAGCCGGAGCGCCAACCAGGCGTACGCGATCCCGAAGCTGAGGTGAAACGCGTGCGGAATCCCGAGTTCGTAGGGCGGGGTCACCAGCGCGTACATGTGCTCGACAGCCAGTGCCCAGGTCAGCGCGATCGCCGTCCGTAACCGGGCCGAGCGCCCCTCGCGCCCGGATGGACGACGCGCGTCTGGACCGGTTGTCCGGGCGGTCGCAGTAGCCCCGCTCGTCGCGTCTGGCACCACAGCTCCTCCAGTAGGCCCGATCGAGAAATTCTCGATCGAGCCTATCTGGTGGCGGCCCTATGATCCAGACATGAGTGCTGCACGATCCCCGGCCGACGCCTCGCGGCTCACCTTCCTGCCGGCCGACGTCATCACGGCCATGCAGATCAGCACCATTCACCGGCGGAGTCAGAAGATCTTCAATGAGGCGCTGCGGCCACTGGGATTCGAGGAACGCCACTTCGCGGTCTTGGCCGTCCTCGACGGCCGTGGCCCGCTCACCCAACGCCAACTTGCCCACTTGCTTGATCTCGACAAGTCAGCGCTGGGCCGGATCGTCGACGATCTTGAGCGGCAGCGGTTGGTCGAACGCCGAGCGGTGCCGACCGACCGTCGTGCCCACACCATCCATCTCACCGACCTTGGCCGCCAGCGCATCGACGAGGCGCAGCGGATCGCCGGCAACGTGGGCCGGCAACTCTTTGCGCACCTTGCCCCGAGCACTCGACGGGCGTTCGACCAAGCCCTGCGACAACTGCTGGACGGCCCCGAGGTCGACCCCTCCACCCCAGCCACAGAGGGCCAGCCCTAAACGGCCCGCCGCCGGGCGCGACCTCCCCCGGATCTGGCGGTGGAGTTCGCGGCCGGCCGCCCAGTGGGCCGCGACGAGGCGCTGGCGCCACGGCCGGCGGCTCGGACAGTCTCGGCATCCCGGGTTACTGCGCGGTCGGTGGTCGGTCGGATCAGCACCGCCCGAGGACGATCGTCGCGGTAAGCCGCCGAGGGCTCGGTCAGGCGGCGTGCGGGCACCCTACCGCTCAGACGTCTCCTGCAAGTATCGAAGGCCTTGGGCTGTCCGGGGGCTGGAACGGATCGCCGCCCGGACTCCGCCTCGGCACGACCGCCCTCATGAAACAGGCCTTAACCGCCGAGGAACGGGAACGCCCGCCGCACCTCCGTCAGGAACTCGGCTCGCCGAGCGGCGTAGGTGGTGACGGCGGCCCAGAGCGCCTCCAGCGCTGCCTGCAACGGATCCGGCTCGCCAGCGGCAGTGAGCGCCGGCACCGCCATCGCGACCGGATTCACCGGGGCGTCGAGAAGCGCACCGAGCGGATCGGCCGGGGCCCAACCCGCCGAGCGCAGCGAGACCGTGGCGAACGTGACGGCCGGCTCACCCCGGATCCGTGCCCACAGCGCCATCGGGTCGGCGAATTCGGCGGGTAGCGGCTCGCCCCGATCCAGCGCCGTCCACGCCGGCCTCATCCAGTCGAGGTCCGCGACGCCCGCGACGGTGAACGCCTGCCGCGCCGCCCAGACCGCGATCTGCCGCTGACTGACGGCATCGGCCTCGGCCACCCTGTCGACCAGGTCTCGGTCGAACCGCACGATGGCATGGATGTTGCCGTGGACGCGCCGGAGCCGCTCACTCGGCAGGCGTCCGCCCCAGCGCCGTAGCTCATCCCGCATGCGGTACGCCTGGTCGCGGCGTTCCCGTTCCAACCGCGCGAGCATCTCGGCCTCGACCTGCTCCCACAGGGTGAGCGGGGGCGGCAGCGCGCGGGCCCAGGTGTGCCAGTAGGCGGCGGCGCCGCTGGTCTGGCGAAGGATCGCGTCGGAGCGCGTCCCGCCGGCACTCGGGTCGCCGCCCGTATCGCCTTCCGGCCACAGGCACAGCAGGTACCGGTCCGGCCGCCGGTCCAGGTAGGTGTCGTCATCCTCGTCGAGCTCGTCCGGGTCGAGCCCGCCGAACGGGTCGCTTCCCTCGGCCATGCCCGTGGCGCAGTACCGGACGCGGTAGACCGGCAGCCGCCCGGTGTCCTGCCCCTCGGGGATCAGCGGCAGCCGGGCGAGTGCCCCGTCCCCCCACGGGACCAGGTCGACGACCCCGGCCCTCAGCAGGAACGGCGCCTCCACCACCTCCTCCCACATCTCCGCCGCGGCCGGCGGCTCGCCGTCGTGCACCTCGATCGTGAAACGGACCCGCCCGGTGTGGGTGCCGGTCATGAGGAACAACGCGCCGGGCTGACCGGCCCCGCAGAGGCCGTTCACCTGCCCGGCGAACGCCCTGTCCATGTCCGGCAGCTCACTACTCGCCACGTAGATCTGCCCGTAGGCGACAGGTGCCTCGCCGTCGAAGAGAACGCGCATCGGCCGATCCTGCCATCGACAGGTGGCCGCCCGCTGTCCGTACGTCGTGCGGGCGGCCGTCCCCAATGGACCCCGTCGGGCCTCGGCTCGCCCTGCGCAGCGCAGGCGTGGCCAGGCGCTGACGGGCAGGCGGTGGGGCCAGGCGCGGACGGGCAGGCGGTGGGGTCAGGAACGGCGGCGGGCTCTGACGACCACATCGTGGATGGAGACGTCCCGGCCGCCGTGCCCCGTCACGGCCCGGTGCGACTCCCGGGCGGTCACGACCTCCCACACCAGCGGGTCGAGGCGTGCGGTGATGTCGACGGCTGTCACCGAGGCCGAGGCGGGCGGTTCGGTCCCGCCGTGCCCATGTCCGGCGCCGGCGGCGTGATCCTGGTGGTGGAGGTGGCCGACGATGAGCAGGGTGCCCGCCGGGGCGACCCAGGACGCGATGCGGTCGTAGAAGTCCAGCTGCGGCATCGCGGGATGCGCGTAGTGGGTGGTGACCAGGTCGTACCGCGCGTCCGGCTGCCACGTGGACAGGTCCGCCCGCACCCATCGCACCCGTGCGGCGACGCCGCTGGCGGCGGCGCGCTCGGCCGCGCGGGCGAGCGCGGCGGGGGCGATGTCCGCCGCGGTGACCTGCCAGCCGCCGGTGGCGAGCCAGACGGCCTCGGCCCCGGCGCCGCAGCCGGCGTCGAGGGCCGTCGCGGGCGTCAGGTCACCGACCTCCCGCATCAGGTGCGGGTTGGGCTCGCTGGCGGCCATTGCCCCGGCACGATCGCCGTCCCAGATCTGGTCCCAGTAGTCCCTGTCGAACGAGTGCGTCATCGCGCGTCTCCGGTGGTGGTGAGGGCGGGGCCAACGCGGCCACGGCCGCTCAACAGTGACCAGGAGCGGACGGATCCGCAAAAGTTTTTGCCAAATGGCAAACTGGGGTCATGGACGAGTCGACTGACCGCACCCTCGACGCCGTCGGGCCGCGGCTCAAGCACCTGCGGCAGCGCCGCGACATCACCCTCACCGACCTCGCCACGGAGACCGGCATCTCCACCAGCACCCTCTCCCGGCTCGAGGCCGGCCTCCGGCGTCCCACCCTGGAGCAGCTGTTACCCCTGGCCCGCTTCTACGGCGTCACCCTGGACGAGCTCGTCGACGCGCCGCCGACCGGCGACCCCCGCATCAACATGCGCCCGCTGGTCACCAGCGACGGCTCCACGGTCCTGCCCCTGACCCGCCGGCCCGGAGGCATCCAGGCCTACAAGTTCGTCCTCCCGACCGGGCGCGACGACGCCCAACCCGACCTTCGCACCCATGAGGGCTACGACTGGGCCTTCGTCCTCAACGGCCGACTCCGACTCGTGCTCGGCGAGCACGACCTCATCCTCGAACCGGGCGAGGTCGCCGAGTTCGACACCCGCACCCCGCACTGGTTCGGTGCGACCAGCGCGGGGCCCGTCGAGTTCCTCAGCCTCGTCGGCAAGCAGGGTGAACGCGCGCACATCCGTGCCGCTCCCCAGCAGCACGAATCGAGTTAGAGACGCGTACGCGACGGCGGAACAGGAGCCGAAGGTCGCGTCATCAGCCCCTCGCTTAGCGGCGGCACACAGCGCGCCAGGGCGCGCTGCGGCTCCGCGGGGGAGTCGAGCCCCTACCAGGTGTCCCCGGCCACTCGGATCTTGACGGCATCGAGGTGCGCGGTGCCTGGGGCCGTGGGATCCGTATTGCCGACGTATACCCGCACCACCTGGGTGGCGACGCTCGGCGAGGTGAAGTCGACTGCCACCGGAGCCCAATCGGTGGTCGCGATTGGCACGTCCGCCAAAATGGTCCCGGTCGTCTCGTTGAGCACCCACACACGGCCTCCGGCCGCTCCGGCGACCTTGCCGACAAAGCTCAGGGTGTACGTGGTGTTGGCCCGCCAACCCTCCCAGCCCTGATTCACCTGCTGGGCGGCACCGCCCACGGAGCGAACGGTCAAGCCGTAGCGGCCCTCGTACGCGTTCGCCGGGTCGCGGAAGGCCGTGCTGGCGCTCGATCCGGCCCTTGCCCACTGCGCCGGCTGGGTCGCGTCGAAGCTCGTCGCTAGGGGCAACTACCAGGTCAGCGCAAGCGGCGGAGCCGGTTTTGGCACCCCGCTGAGCGTGTCGATGGGGACGTCCTGCTCCGATTCCTTCTACATTCCGTTCCTGAAATTCCGCTGACGGGACAACCGGCCTGCCAGCTGAAACTTCTGGATTTGGGCAAGAGAATCTCGACCGAAGCCGGTCCGCTGAAACGGTGCCGCCTCAGCGGACCGGCTTCGCGTACGCCTCGCTCCGCATTGCCTCCCCGGCCTTCGCCGCTGAACCGCGTGCCGGAGCGTTGCCTCGCTCAGAGACGCGTACGCAGGCGGGCGACGGCCTGGCGGCGCGTGAGGTCGACGACGACCAGCCGACCGTTCTCCTCCCACACGGTCAGGGTGTCGGCGTGGCGTCGCATGCCGATCGCGCCGGCGGCGGGCGGAAACACGACACGCAGGTTGCCGTCGGCAAACTCCACTGTGGTGTCGGTGGGACGGTCGATGCGTATGCCCCCGCCGGTCAGCAGCGTCGGCTGCGCATCCATCGTCCGGGCCGCCGGGCCGTGCCCGGTCACGTGATAGGTGTCGGTGTGCTCGACGTAGCCTGTGGTGATCAGCTTCGCCGACGCCAACAGCGTGAGGCCGTCGAGGCCGTCGAGGTCGACCGTTCGGCGTATCCGCAGCAGGATTGCGGGCAGGTCCCAGCGCCACACCTCGGTGCGGGTAATGGCGGAACCTGGCTGGTGGGTCACCTGGACCAGTGCGGCGAGGCTGGTCGGGCTCCGGGCGATGTCGAGTACCGCGACGCTTGGGTCCAGTTCGCGCCACGTGATGCGGGGAACGTCGGCGCTCAGGTCGACGAAGGCGATGCCGTCGTCGTCGACAACGGTGAGCAACGCGCCGTCGTAGCTGGGCAGCACGTAGTGGGCCGCGATGGCGACGGGTGGCCGCAGCCGGCGGGTGCTCAGGTTCAGGCCGCGGATTTCGTGGGAGGGGCCGCGGTGCGCGACGAGCAGGACGTTGGCGCCGTGATCGGCGACGACAAGCTGGTGTGCGGGTACGTCCCACCTGGCCCGGGTCCGGCCGTCCAGGCCGAGCAGGCGTACCCCGAATTCGCCGTGCGCGGTCAGGATGGTGCGCCCGGAGAGCAGAACCGCGTCGTGGATCGGCAGTTGCCCGGCCTCGCCGGCCGCCGTGATGTCGACCCGGGTGTCCGGGGCGGGCTTCCCGCTCGCGGGCAGCGGTGGAAGGTCGGCGGCGGCCAACCGGTCGGCCCGGTCCCGCAGCCGCCCGGCGATCCGCCTGCGCTCGCCGGCATCCCCGCCGGGGTCAACTGCCGCACCGCGAACCAGGAGACGCAGCGCGGCGGTGCAGAGTCGGCGGTCCTCCGCCTTGTCGGCGCAGGGCAGCTCGGCCAGCGCCGCCACGAAGCCGCGCTGGGCCGGTGCCAACTCCTGGTCCCGACCGTCGAGCAGCGCGATCGCGGTGGTCATGCTGGTGGTGGTGGGGCGCCAGGTGACCAGGTGCGCGAAGAGGTGCCCCGCGGTGTGGCCGCCGAGGGCCATGCCGGCCTGGATGTTCGTCACCGCGAGCGGGCGCAGCGCGTCGTCGGGCCAGGCCGCCTCGACGGCACCGAGATGATCGTCGGCGGCCTGCCGGGCGCGTACCCACTCGGCGCGCAACTGCCTCGCCGCCGCGACATCGACGCGGGCAAGGCGCTCGACGGCCGCCGCGAATGCGCCCCGGGTCCGCGCCACCCGCAGCGCGCGGTCGCGGTCGCCGGCCCGCCACCAAAGCCGCACCGCCAGGTCCGGATCGAGGTCCCGTCCCTCGGCGAGCGTCGCGGCGAGCCGGTACGCACGGTGTCGCTCCAGCAGCGCGACCGCCTCGATCGGCAGGCCGAGCAGGTCCGCGAGGACGAACGCGGCTTCCTCGACCCGGCCGACACGGTCGAGGTCCGTGGCCGCCTGCCGGTAGAGCGTCCGCAGGTGCTGCTCGGCCCCGACGCCGAACGGCATCCCCGGTCCGCCCGGCAGGCGCGGGTGCGGCACCAGGTCGCCGGTGCGAGGCCGGGGGAGCCGAAGTGTGGGGCGCCCGCCGGAGCCATCCACCGCGATCGCCGCTCGCAGGGCCTCGTCCCAGTCCCGACGCTCGAACGCGGCGGTGAGCCGCCGCACGTAGCGGTGCTGCGCGTCGCGAGCCAGCCGAGCGGCGGGGCTGGCCAGCACGAGCCGGGCGAGCAGCGCACCCCACCGTCCACCCGACGACGCGCCGCGACCCGCCGGCGGTGCGCCGACGTCCGCCGACGTCGCGGTGCCCCGGGCGATCAACCGGGAGATGCCCCAGAGCAGGCCCGCGCCGGCAATGACAACAAGCATCGGGTGCGGCGCGGCGACAAGCGCGACGAGGCCGTACGCGAGGATGGCCGCGCCGATCGCGACGGTCTTCGCCATGACGGTGTGGGGGAGTTGGTGCCAGTGGCGCGATCGGGTGGACGCGGACATCAGCCGGCGGGTCCGTCGCGGTGGGGACGCGACACCGGCCACCGCGCGTAGGTCGGGTGCCGGTGGGGGTGGCTGCCAGGGCGCTGGTGTCGCCGCCGCGACGACCGGGCGGTCCAGTGCCGCGAGCGGCTCGATCCGCAGGGCGGTCAGGTCGATCCACGAACTCCTGTCGACGAGGGCCAGGGCCGCCCGGCGGAGCCGGGTCGTCGTGCCCTCGCGCGGAATCAGCACGTCCCCGGCCTCGGCGTCCTCGACGGGTGTGCCGTGCGGGTGCAGGACGCCGCCGGTGTCGACGAGGACGAGACCGGGTGCCAGCTCCGCGCGTACCGGGACCGGCTGGTCGACCTCCAACAGCCACGCCCCGCCGGGCAGGTCGAACAGCGTGGCGCCCGGCTGCCAGGCCTCGACGACCCGCCGGCGCGCCTCGGCCTCCCCGAGCAGGGGTACGTCGATCAGCAGGGCGCGGGCCGGCAGTTGGCCGCGGAACGCGCTCATCCGGTGCTCCGGACCGTGCGCAGGACCTGGTTCGTGGCGAGGTCGGCGATCTCGATCAGCCCGTCCGGCCGTGGTACGGCCAGCCACGGCTTGCTCGGATGCAGGGCCGGAGCGCCCACTCCGCCCGACCAGCGGGTGAGTGTCCGGGTACCGGCCGGCGAGACCAGGCGGACGATGAGTCCGCTGCTCGACAGGGTCACCAGCTGTGGGCCGCCGATGTCGACGAGACCGACGACAGTCGTACCCTTCTCGATTGTCACGTCGCCGACCGGACCGGACGCGGCGTGGATGTGCCAGGTGGCGTCCCCCACCGACCAGGCCGTCCTCGACCCGGCACCGAGGACCACGCGGGCGGTGCCGGGGATCCGGACCTCGACGGGCAGGCCGGCGGCCCGGATGTCGGTGCCGCCCCGCCAGGCCAGGCGGGGGCCGTCCAGCTGGCGGCCGGGAGCTACCGCCACATAGGACGACAATGCGCGACCGGTGGACAGGTTCCACCAGACGCCACCGAACGCGCACAGCAGGTCACCACCGTGTAGGTGGAGCGGCGACAGCGGCCCTTGCGCTGCCGTCTCAACATCGGCGGCCGACCGGCCGATGGTGGCCAGCGGCACCGCGACGTCCTGCGTGTTGCCCAGCGCCTTACCGATCACGATCGGGCGCAACATCTCGTCGACACAGCTCAGAAGCACGAGCCGCTGCCCCAACCGGGCGGCGGCCAGCGCCGGACCGGGCAGGTGGTGTCGTCGCAGGCGCCCGGTCGGCACCCGGACCGAGACGACCTCGGCCGGGCCGTCGCCGCGGGCGATCAGGTACGGCGCGCTGCTCGGGAACGTCGGTGTCCGCAACGACCCCACAGCGTCGCCGACGGGGGCGGAACGGAACGCGGTGCCGCGCAGAACGCGCAGCGCGATCTTGACGGGCGGCAGCGGGAGATCGAGGTGCCGATCGCCGACGACGGCCCGGACGCGTGTCGCGCCGTCGGCACCCCACTCCTGCTCGTCACTGACCAGCATCCGATGCCGGTCGGGCAGCTCGCTGGCGAGTCGCGGCCCGGTCAGCAGCCAGGCCTGGTCGGCGGAGTCGAGCTGTTCCGTCCACTCCCGGACGGTCGACGGTTCCGGGTCGGCGGGCCGGCGGGCGACCAGCCAGCCGGCGAGCTGTCTGCTCAGGTCACCGTCGCGCCAACTGCCTGGTCGTTCCCCGAGCACGCCGAGGACCAACGACCGCCCCTGGCTGGCGGCCTGCCGATGCAGCACGACGAGCGCGGCGAGCTGCACCAGCCGGGCGGCGCCCAACTGGCCCGGGCCGGTATCGACGAGGACAGCGACCCGTCCCCGTGCGGCGGCGGATCGGTGGGCCGACGCCAGGTACAGCAGCTCACCGCCAGCGGCGCGGCGGACGAACTCGTCCGGTAGCTCCTGCAACAGCTGCACCTGCGACGGAAGGAGCCGCTCGATGGTGCCGCGAGGTGCCAACCCGTCGTAACCGTCCGGTTGGCCGTCGTCCGTGGCGGTGTCCTCCGCGCCGGAGACCAACTCGTCGATCCGTCGGACCAGCGGACCCATGGCGAGCGCGACGTCGCTGGTCAGAGCGGACAGCGCCGAAGCCCAGGGAGCCAGCGACGCCGGGAGGGTCCGGTGGTCGGTCATCAGGGGGCCAGCCGTGCGGGGTCGAGCGGCTCCTGCGGCAGCGGACCGGCCAGGACCAGCCCGGGCAGCAGGGCGATCAGTCCGGCCCGCTGGTCGGTGCGGCGGCGCAGCGGCTCGCGCAACAGGTCGGCGCACGGCCAGGGCTGGGCGAGCGTCGGCACCAGCACGCCACCGTCCCACCCGAGGTAGACCGCCCCGTCGGCCCACGGCAGATCCGCCGGGTCACCGAGCACGAGCAACCAGCTCTGCTCCCGGCCCGCGCAGGCGCGTAGGTGCGCGCCGGCCGCTACCCGCATCAGCGTGTCCGCGCGCAACTCGGCCGCCACCGCGGCCCAGGCGGCGACGGCGGCAGCGGGGAGCGGGGCGTCGCGCCGACGCCACCGCAGGGGCAACGGAGGTACGTTCACCGCTGGATCGCGGCGACCAGGAGGCCGCGCGTGTCCTGTAGCGCCCGTGGCGCATCGGCCAGGACGAACCCCGCGTCGATCTCGCGCAGCGTCGCCTCGAGGCGCAGCCGGTCGTCGTGCGTCAGCGGCCCGGTGCCCACCTCGTCGAGCAGCCGACTGCCGGCGTCGACAAGTCGAGCCGCACGGGCCTGCTGACCTCGGGCGAACTCCTCGGCGGCGTACACCAGACTGGCGTTTCGTCCCCGCGTCACCAGGTCGGACAGCACCTCCCGGGCCGACGCCTGGGCGTGCGGGGTCGGCGCGATCAGCGGAAGCACCCAGAGGTCGTCGGCGGTGGCCGTGGTGCGTCCGTCCATGGCCGCCGCGGCGGCCACCAGGCGCTGCGACCGCACCACCCGGCGGTCACTGAGCGGTACGTCCGCCTGGCGCAACTGGCGGATCGCGGAGGCCAGCAGGTCGCGCACACCCTGAAGGTCACACGCGTCCGCCGCCCGGGACAGCCGATCCAGTGCCGGCAGCAGCGACCCGGCCCGCTCGGACGGTCGAGAACCGGCCCTCCACCCCACCTCCAACAGCTCGTCGAGGCGCGCGTCCGGGACCGGAGTGACGAACACGCGGGCCAGGAACCGGTCCGCGAACGCGGCGAGAGCCGGATCGTCGGGCAGGGTGTTGGCGGCGCCGACGCAGACCCGCAGGGGGCACGTCACGAGAGTCGACCCGCGCCGGAACACCCGCTCGTTCAGGATGCCCAACAGGGTGTTGAGGACCGCCGTCGAGCCGAGGAAGACCTCGTCGAGGAACACCACCTCCGCCTCGGGCAGCATGCCCGCGGTCTCGAACTCCACGAACCCCTCGCGCAGCCGGCGCAGGTCGACCGGGCCGAAGATCTCACTCGGCTCGGTGAAACGACCGAGCAGGTACTCGAAGTACCGGCCGCCGAGCTGGTCGGCCGTACGCCGGACGGCCTCGGACTTGGCGGTGCCCGGTGCGCCGATGACGAGCACGTGCTCGCCGGCGACGGCGCACAACGCCACCACCTCGGCGACCACCTCGCGGTCGACGAGACCGGTCCGGGCCCGCGCGATGGCCTCCCGCACCACGACGGCGTCCGTCGACAGGGGAGCCGGCTGCGGGGGGATCGTCTGCACCGGCGAAGTCTACGGAAACGGCACGTCCACGGCGCACCAGATACGGCGTCGTGGGCCTTCCTCGCCGCGCGTAGGTGTCACGCGTCGCGGCGTCGGAACGTCAGCGCGGCCAGCGTCAGGGCGAAGAACGTCCACGCGATCGTGGCGGTGGTGCCGTGCGACGGGTCGAGGGCGGCGGTGTCCGGCAGGTACGCGGCGCTGGCGTTCGGTCCGGCCCGCAGCAGCGGGCCCGCGACGAAGTAGAGACCGAGCAGCAGGATCGCGGCGGGCACCGCGCGGCGGACGACGCTGGCGACCGCCGCCGCCAGCAGCGTGGTGAGCGTCAGGTACGCGGTCGCGACGGGTGTCCAGGCGGCCCCATCGGCCGGCAGGGTGCTGGTGGCCGCCGTCGCGGCGGCCACCGGGAGCGTCAGCGCGGCGAGCGCGAGGGCCTTCGCGCCCAGCAGGGGCAGGCGCCGGGGCATCGCGAGCAGGGTGGCCCGGATCTGGTCGCCCTCCTCGTACTCGGACGTAGCCGCCAGCACGCCGAGCACCAGGAAACCGGCCTGGGTGTAGCCGAGCGGGGCCAGGGCGACGTTGTCGCCGAGCGGCTCACCGCGGGACTCGGCGGACGCGTACGCGGACATCAGCAGAAGGTTGGCGGCCCAGGTCAGCAACACGGTTCGGCGCAGCGACGGCAGGGTCAGCAGTTTGCGCAGTTCGGCGCGGACGGCGTTCACGTATCGCGCCGCTGGAACAGGAGGGCGCCGACCGCGAGCAACAAGACGATCCAGGCCGTCATCACCAGCCCTGCGGTCACCGGGGCGACCTCGACGGGGAAGTCCCCGCCGCGGATGAACATCTGCGCTCCGACGATGTCCGGCAGGTAGGAGGCGAGGTCGGTGACCTTTGTCAGCAGGTACGACACGGACACCACGGAGCTGTTGATGATCAGCAGGGTCAGCGGCACGATGCCGTTGCGGGTGATCAACGTGATCGCGTACGCGAGGAGTGCGGTGAGCGTCCAGTAGAGGATCGCGGCGGCGACTCGCGCCGGGGCGGCTGCCGGCGCGTGCTCGCCGTGCAGCACCCGGGTGAGGGCGAGCGTGGCGGTGGTGGTGACCGCTGCCTGTGCCGCGACGACAAGCACCAGCGCGGTGGTCTTCGCCAGGAGCAGACGCAGCCGGTTGGGGACCGCGGCGAGCGTGGTGGTGAGCTGGCGGGCGCCGGGGGAATCCTGACCGGTGGACGTGTACTCGCTGCTCACCACGATGACGCCGAGGACCATCGGACCGATCAGGCCGATACCCAGGTCGCGTAGACCCAGGTCGGACGTGTCGGTGAGGGTGCCGGCGGCGATCGCACGCCGGGTGTACGGCGCGTTGAGCAGCACCACCACCGGCGCCACCAACGTGCCCAGCACCAGGCCGACCCAGGCGGTGGGCAGGCCGAGCAGCTTACGGAGTTCGGCGCGGACCGCGTTCACCACGCGCCACCCGCCTCGGTGGTGGTCAGCGCGAAGAAGGCGTCCTCCAGGGTGGGGTGACCACCGGTGACGTCGGCGAGTCCGCCCTGGATCACGATCCGGCCCCGGTCGATGATGACGACGTCGTCGGCGATCTCGGCCAGTTCGCCCATCAGGTGGCTGGACAACAGGACCGTGCGGCCCTGTGTGGCGCTGTCACGCAGGAATCCGCGCATCCAGCGGATGCCGGCCGGGTCGAGACCGTTGACCGGCTCGTCCAGGACCAGCACCTCGGGGTCGCCGAGCAGTGCGGTGGCGAGCCCGAGCCGGCGGCTCATGCCGAGGGAGAACCGGCCGGCGCGCTTGCGCGCGTCGGCGGTCAGGCCCACCAGGTCGAGGACCTCGTCGGCGCGGGAGTCCGGCAGGCCGTTGCTGGCGGCCACCCAGCGCAGGTGGGCGCGGGCCGTGCGGGCCCGGTGCGCGCCGCTGCCGTCGAGCAGCGCGCCGACGGTCGTCAGCGGGCGGGCCAGATTCCGGTACGGGCGCCCGCAGATCAGTGCGGTCCCGCTCTGCGGACTGTCCAGGCCGAGCAGGATCCGGAGCGTGGACGTCTTGCCGGCTCCGTTCGGCCCGAGGAAGCCGGTGACGCGGCCGGGTCGGGCCTCGAAGGTGACGTCGGACAGGATCCGCGCCCCGCTCCTGGTCTTACTGACGTGATCGATCGTGATCATAAGGCGAGTCAACAGGTGCTTCGGCGCGCACACATCGGACCGTTCTCGCAACCGGGCGGCCGGGTCGGCCCACGGACCGTCAGACCCTGGTCTGAGAACTACAGTCGGGGTGGTGAACGCCCATCCGCGCCCCTCCGGACGGTCCAGGGTCGTGCCGGTGGTCGCCGTGGTGATCAGCGTGCTGGTGATGGCCATGTGCACGGTCGGCACGCAGGGACCACTCGCGGTCGTACTGCCGCCGTTGCTGGTCGGCGGTGCTGTCACGGCCGCGCTGTGGGCGGTGCGGCGGTCCCGCGCCGACCGCGCCGCCTACGAATCGAGGCTGACGGCGTGGGCCGCGTCCGAGGCGGTGCTCGCCGAACGGTTGCACATCGCCCGCGACCTGCATGACATCGTCTCGCACGGCCTGGGTCTGATCACGGTCCGCGCGGCGGCCACCCGGCACCTGCCCAAGCCGGCCGAGGTGGCGGTGGCGCTCACCGATATCGAGGACGCGAGTCGGCACGCGACAGCCGAGCTGCGCCGCATGCTCACCGTCCTGCGTGAGCCGTCGGCCGCGAGCAGCCGTGCGCCGGTGGACAACCTCGACGACCTCCCCGACATCGTGCACGGCGCGTCGCTGGCCGGGATCCGGGCAGGGTTGACTGTCGAGCCGCTGGGCCCGGTGTCGCAGGGGGCACAGGTCGCCGTCTGCAAGACCGTGCGGGAGGCGCTCAGCAACGCGGCGCGGCACGCCGGCCCGACGGACGTGCGGGTGCGGGTGTACCGGGACGGGACGTACGTGGTGGTCACGGTCGCCGACACCGGTCCGTCGGTCGACGGATGGCGAGCGTCGCCGGGCGCCGGCCACGGGCTGGCCGGGCTGCGGGAGCGGGTCGGCAGTCTCGGCGGCACCCTGTCGGCCGAGCGGGTCGACGCGGGTTTCCGCCTCACCGCGCGGATCCGGGACGAGGCGGCGTGAGCGACATCCGGGTGCTGCTGGTGGACGACCAGGCGTTGCTCCGACACAGCCTCGCCATGATCATCAACAACGAGCCGGACCTGACCGTCACCGGCGAGGCCGGTGACGGTGCCCGGGCCGTGGCGTGCGCCCGTGCCGCCCGCCCCGACGTCGTCCTGATGGACGTCCGGATGCCGCATCTGGACGGCCTGCAGGCCACCCGGCGCATCTGCGCCGACCCGGTGCTGTCCACCGCCCGTGTCCTGGTCCTGAGCATGTTCGAGCTCGACGAGTACGTCTACGAGGCGTTGCAGGCGGGAGCGTCCGGTTTCCTGCTCAAGGACGCCCGCCCTGAAGAGCTGATCGAGGCGATCCGCCGCACCCACCACGGTGAGTCGCTGTTCGCGCCGTCGATCCTCACCCGGCTCGTCGCGCACTACGTCACGTCGCCCCGACCGGAACGGCCCACTGCGGCACTGCGGCGGCTGACCTCCCGTGAGGTGGAGGTGCTGACGCTGATCGGCGGCGGTCTGTCGAACGACGAGATCGCCACCGCCCTGGTCATCTCGGTGAAGACGGTGAAGACGCACATCACGCACCTGATGGCGAAGCTCGCCGTGCGAGATCGGGCCCAGCTCGTGATCGCGGCGTTCGACGCGGGCCTGGTGCGGCCACGCCGCTGAACCGCGGGCCTGGTACGGCCACGGCGGTGGACCGACGGGTTCTGCGTCAGCTATGCCGGCGGTGTGAGGATCAGCTGCCCGAGTTCCTGGGTGCAGCGGGTGAGCGCGACGTAGAGGCCGTTCCAGCCGCGCGGTTCGGCGGCGATGCCCTGCGGGTCGACGAGGAGCGTCGCGTCCCATTCCAAACCCTTGGCCTGCGCCGCGGTGAGCACCGGCACGTCGCTCAGCACGGCCCGGAGTCCGCCGACGCGGTCGGCGGGGGCGATGACGCCGACCGTGCCGCCACGCCACCGTTGCCGAAGCTGTCGCACCGCCTGGGCGGCGGCGTCGGCCAGCTCGGTGGGCGTGGTGGTGAGCTCCCAGGGCGCGATGCCGGAGGAGCGCACCGCCCGTGGTGGCGCGTTGTGGCTGCCAGCCCTCCTCAACACCGGCCCGGTGAGATCCATGACCTCACGCGGGGTCCGGTAGCAGATGGTCAGCTCCGCGGCGGTCCAACGGTCTCCGAAAACAGCCCGCACCGCGTCTGCCCAACTGCTGTGTCGGTGCGCCGCCTCCGCCTGGTCGATGTCACCGACCGCGGTGATGGACCGACTGGGACAGCGCCGTACGACCATCTGCCACTGCATCTCGGACAGCTCCTGCGCCTCGTCGACGCAGACATGGCCGTACACCCAGCCGCGCTGTCGGCGAGCGCGGTCGGCGACGAACTCGCCCTGAGGTTGCGGGGCTTCGACCTCACCCAGCAGGTCGGCGAGGGCGTCGAGCAGGGCGATGTCGCTCGATGCCCACGGGGCGGGCTCGGCCGCGACGGCGGCGATCTCCTCCCGGGACAGCTCCGGGGCGAACCGGGCCAGCAGGGTACGGTCGGTCAGGAGAGCACCCAGCAGGGTCTCGACGTCGAGGGTGGGCCACCACGCCTCGACGAACCGGGCGATGCTGGCGCTTCCGGCGATCCGAGAACGAAGATCCTCCACCTCCTCCTCGGAGAGCACGCCGTCGACGTCACTGCCGCTGGCGGCCCTGCCGAGGTGGTGCTCGCGCGTCAGGTCCCGGTCGACGCGGGCGAGGATGTCCTCGAAGCCCTCTTCCATCTCGTTCATCAGCGTCTCGCGCTGTTCGACGACGGCGTCGGCGAGGAGGTGGTGCAGCTGCTCGGCGAAGACCGCGCGGGCGCGATGATACGGCCGGCCCTGCACCGCCGAGGCGAGCGCCTGCGCCACCGTCGCGGCGGCGATGCCGTAGAACTCGCCCTCCCAGCGCAGCCTCAGCTCCCGGGGCCGGGGGAGCAGCGACGTGACGTAGTTTTCCAGCGCGGTTTGCCAGAGGGCCCGGCCCTTGATCTCGGCGAGCTGCCGGCTCTCGTCGCGGCCCACCCCGATCCCCGGCAGCAGGGTGTCGCAGGTCGCCGAGACGACGGCGGTCTCGCCGAGCGCGGGCAGCACCTGGGCGATGTACTGGAGGAACCGCGGCGAGGGGCCGAGGACCAGGACCGCCTGGTCGGCGATCGTCCGGCGGGCGAACAGCAGGTACGCGACGCGGTGCAGGGCGACCACGGTCTTGCCGGTGCCGGGGCCACCCTGCACGATGAGCGGGCCGGTCGCCTCGGCCCGGATGATGTCGTCCTGCTCGCGTTGCAACGTGGCGATCGCCGTCGACATGTGGCCGGTGCGTCGCTGGTCGAGGGCGGCCAGGAGAGCGCCCTCACCGACGAGTTCCGCCGACAGGGTCCCGTCCAGTGGCTCGTCGTCGACCCCGACGACTGTCGATCCGGTCGTACGGATGTGCCGGCGCCGTGCCTGGCCCTGCGGGTCGACGGCCGTCGCGGTGTAGAACGGCCGAGCCGCGGCGGCACGCCAGTCCATGAGCAGGGGCTCACTGTCCTCACCGTCGTCGCGCAGACCGATGCGGCCGACGTGTCGCACGGTGCCGTCGAGGCCGTCGAGGCGGCCGAAGACCAGCCCGTCCTGTGCCCGCCGTAGCTCTTCGTAATGCTGGCGGAGCATGCGCTGCCGGGCCTGTTCCACCGGGTCCAGGGCGTCGGTGGAAAGCTCCACCCGGAGGTGGTCGGCCAACCTGTCGCGCCGGGCCGTGGCCAGGTCGAGAAACGCCTGTTCCTCGGCGACCGCGGATCGGCGGGCGACGTCCTCCGCGCCGGCGGGTGCCCCCTCGCTGACGCCAGCGGTGCCGTTGTGCAGAGCAGAATCCTGGCGCATTCGCAATCCCCGTGCTGCTGGTCCCCGTGCCGCGGATGAGCCGCAGCCTGTTCCGGGGCGAGCATAGAGTTCTTTCTCCTCGTCGCCCAGGAATCCCGTCGCCAGAGACGGGAATCTCAACTTCTTGCGAATCCGGTCCGCCGGTGGCCTCGTTCAATCCGTATTCGCTCATTGACAGTTCGGCCATTACCTGATCTGAACGCGGACACCCCGATTGGCCCCGCGGTGACCGGGGGCACCTGCCGGTCGATCGAGGTGACTAACATCCCCGGAGTGATCGAAGAGCTGATCGAGAAGGCCGCCGTCGACGACGAGGAGGCCATCGAGGAGCTGTCCGCGATCGCCGACACGGACCCGGGGAGGCTGACTCCGTACCTCGGCAACCTGCTCGATCGGGACGTGCTGTGGCCGGCGAAACTGTACCGAGCTGCCGAGGTCGACCTGGTCCGCCGGATCATCGAGCGGATCGACGACGGCCGGACACCGGACGACCTCAATGGCCTGCTCGTCATCCTGGCGCACACCACTCACCCGCTGGCCGAGAGCGCCCTACGTCGCTGGACGACGCAACCGCCGGCCGGCGCGGAGGAACTGCACGTCAGTGCACTGGGCTACGCCGAAGAGGGCGGTTGGACGATCGGCCCGGACGGCAGCCGCCGGGATCTGTGCGGCGGCATCGCGTACCAGTGGGTCATGCGCGAGACGCCGCGGCGCGTCGACGGGCCCACCTGTCCGTGGTGCGCGTCGCCGCTGTGGACCGCCGCGGACCTCGACACCGCGGACCCGGCCGTCCGCGCCGCGCTGGCCCACACGGGCTGGTCCGGCCGGCTGATCATCGAAACCTGCCATTTCTGCTCCGGCTACGCGACGCTGTACAGCCAGGTCACGCCGGCCGGCGCCACCACGTGGTGGCCCGGCAACACCCGCCCGAGCTGCATCGGGTCCACCGAGCCGGAGGACCCGCCGACGCTGGCGCCGGTCCTGGGTCCGGCCCGGCAGAGCCCCTACCAGGCCAGTGCGTGGGATCGGGGCGGTTCGACGCTGGGCGGCCGGCCCGAGTGGATTCAGGACGCCGAGCACGCCGCCTGCCCCGGTTGCGGCCAGCCGATGGACTACGTGGGCCTGGTCGGCGGCGCGGACCTGGACGAATACGGCGAAGGTGCCTACTACCTGCACCTGCACCAACCGTGCGGGTTCGCTGCCGTGAACTACCAGCAGAGCTGACACCGTGCGCTGACCGACGCGAACGGGTGACCGTCGCCCGCACGGGCCCGGCGTTGCGATAGTCTCCAGGCGCCCACACCCGGGTCGAGCAATCCGCGTCCGTCGGCTGTCGCTGGTCGAGAGGGCGCCCCAGATCCAGGGAGAAACCGATGCCGGAGCCTGAGCCCGCTCACGACGACCACGAGGCGGATGCCGAAACCACGGCCGAGGCCGAGGCTGACCAGCCCGCCGAGCCCGCGAATCGGGCTGCCCGACGCGCGAAGGGCAAGGTCGCCTCACCCCAACCGCACGGGAAGGGTCAGCACTTCGGCGGCCGGGGTGGCTCCGTCCAGGGCCCGCGGCAGTGGGGTAACCGGCGTAGCGGCTGATCCGTTCGTGACGCGACAGTTGCCAGCTGGGCGGATCATCGCCGAGCACATCAGATGCCGAAGACGTAGCAGCCGCGAAGGATGCTGACGTCGTCGTCCGACTCGGGCCAGGCGATCAACGGCTGACCCTGGACGTGCAGGTCGGTGGGCCATCCCGTCCACACCGGGTCGATGCTCAGCTCGGCCGCGACCTGCGGCGCCCCGCATTCGGTGACGAAGTCCCACAGAACGTCGGTGTCGAGCCGTTCCGGTGGCCCGCTGAGACCGAGGCGGGCCAGGGCGCGCTGTTCGACAGGCAGGGGCTCACCCGTCGACGTCTCCGGCTTGTTGCTGCTGTAGCGGCGGACGATCTGCCCGCGTGAGCCGACCAGCCACGCGTCGCCGTCGCCCTGGCTGCCGTAGAAGTAGGCCTGTGCGTCGCCGTGGCGGGAACTCAGCTCTCGGACCCACCCCTCAACCTGAGGTTCGTCGTCGGGATCGCAACTCGGGCCGTAGACCACTGTCCACCCGTTGAGCAGCGGTGAGATGAGGACGTGCCGCCACGTACGCGAATCGTCGGGCCCGCCGTGGCCGAGGTGGGCGACGAGCGTCTCGCCCAATTCGTACGTGGTGGGCGCGGACCGGGCCAACCCGAGCACCCGCATGATGTCCTGCTGGTCGCCGCCGCGGACGGCCAACCACGCGTTGAAGCAACCATCAATCGAGCACGGCCGATCAGTGGGGCGTTTGATCTCGATGAGCCGCCGCAGCACGGCCAGGTCGGCGGGGTCGAGCGCCCGCTCGCCGCCGAGGTGCAGCAGAGCGAGCAGCGCGGCCCGCCGAGCCCGTGCGGGGCCGTCGCGGCGGATCGCGCGCAGCTCCGGCAGCAGGGAGGCGTCCAGGTCGCCGAAGCCCCTGTCCGCCGCGTCGATAACCAGGTCCGCGAGATTCACGTCGGCAACGTTAACCCCGGGGTGTGACGGGCCGTCTCGTCCGTCGGTGTCGAATGCGCCGACCGTGTTGCCCGGCCGATCTCCTCGTCGCGGGCCCGCTGCTCGCGGGCGTGGAGTTGCCGGTAGTGGTCGAGGAGGTGGGGCTGCCCGCTGTGCTCGGCGGCGGCGATGGCGGCGTCAAGCACGCCGTCCATCCAGAGCCTGGACACGCCGCGCATCTGCCGGGCACCCTCGTCCAGGAGGCGCTGGGCGAGTTCGGGGTTCGGTGCCAACGGGACGAGAAGGAAGTGCTCCTTGACGAAGTAGCGCCACAGCCCCGCGTCCTTCCAGAAGGGGTCGGCCGGCATGGCGTCGCCGCAGTCACGCAGCGCCTGCCGCGCCTCGGCGAAGTGGCCCGCCGTGCGGTGCAGCCGGATCAGGGTGAGCAGGGCGCCGGCCTTGCCGGAGCCGGCTTCGCAGACGGCGACCGCCTCGGTCTGTACGTCGATCGCCTCGTCCAGGAAGCCCAGGTGGGCCAGGCCGAATTGCAGGCTGTTCAGCATCTGCTCCGTGCGGAGCTGGGTGGCAGCCCACTGCAGCAGGAAACGGCGCGCTGCCTCGCGGTCACCCAGCAGTGCCGCGTGGTCGGCCCAGTCGCGCGGGTTTTCCTCGTCCGGGTGGTCCGGAAACCGGGTGCGCTGCGCCGCCAACCAGTCGTCGACGGCGTCGTCGGTGAAGTGTGGCGTGCCGTCGTGGTTGCGGGCGGCAGTTATCTCGTGCGCGATCCGGTCGCGGTCGGGGTGGGCGCTGGCCCGCACGGCGGCGACGGTGGCGGCGACTCGCGCGGTGAGCAGGTGGTGGGTGCGATAGCCCAGGGCGGTGTCGAAGGTGACCTGTTTCGCCTGCCAGTGCAACCACACGTCCTCGGGTTGGCGGTGTTCGGCGACGAGCAACCCGGCCAGTTCCAGGCCCCGCCCCAGCCCGATGGGCGCCGTCTCGCGGTAGCGCCGGGTCTCCTGGTCGAGGAGGAACCGCAGCAGTGGCAGGTCGTCCGGACGCCTGTCGTACTGCGCTGCCCACAGGACACCGAATCGGGCGGTGCGGTTGCGGTCGACGAGCTGGCCATCGCCGGTGGGCTCCGGCACGAAGGCGAGTCGTGCCCACGTCGACGTGCTGCGGCGGGCCGCGGCCAGGTCTCGTCGGGGAGTCCGCAACAGTCGGTCTCGGTCATCCGGCACCTGCCCAGTCTGTCGCTCCCGGCCCACCAGGGCCAGCGGGGGAGCCCGGTCGTCGGCAAGCAGCGGATGTCAACGATCGAACGCACGGTATCGTCTCGATCGCTGATCGTGTCACCATCTCTGGGCAGGCGTGGAGCGCTGGCCCCTGGGAGGTTCGATTGGCAGACACCCGGCGGATCGACGAGTTGCAGAACAACGCCCGTTCCCTGCTCCTCTTCCGGGCCATCGCGGTGGCGCACAGTTACACGCAACGCGCCCAGACGGTCAGTCTGCTGATGTCCCTTGTCGTCGCGAGCCTCGGCGTGGTGGCCAAGGTGGCGCAACCCGCGCTGCAGCCCGCCGCCTCGGTCGTCGGTGCGCTCTGGGCCGGCGTCTACGCCGTCGTCCTGGCCCCCCAGATCGGTCGACACCTGCGCACCAGCGCGACATTGCAGGAGATGCTGGACACCGATCTGTTCGGTTTGCCGTGGAACGCGGTCCTGGTCGGTGAGCGACTGTCCGAGGACGAGCTGAGCCGCCTCAGCCGGCGCTACCGCGGCGACGACGCGCGGCTGCGGGACTACTACCTGGTCGCGACAGTCGCCGCCCCGTACGACGTGCTCTTCTGTCTGGAGCAGAACCTGGCGTGGGGTTCGCGGGTCCGGCGACGCTTCGCCGCCGGCCTGCTCGGTGTCGTCGCGGTTTGGTGCGCGGGGGGCGTCGCCGTGGGCCTGCTGACCGAGAGTACGGTCGCGAGCCTGGTCAGCGTGTGGTTCGTACCATCGTTGGGTCTGCTGTTGGCCTGCTCCGACATGGCCCGCGCGCAGATCCTGACCACTCAGGACCGCATCCGGGTGCTCGGTCTGGTGCGCGCGCGGATGGAGGAGTCGTCTCGCGCGACCGCCGATGACCAGGCGTTCGCGGTGTTCGCCCGGCAGGTGCAGGATGTGCTGTTCGTCGCCCGTCGGCAGCAGCCGCGGATGCCACAGTGGTTCTTCCGCCTCCTCCACGACGACGATCTGGCCGACTTCCGCTACAAGATGCAGGTGCTCGAGCAGCGGGTGGGCGTCAACTCCTAGCGTGAGTCAGCGCTCGCGGGCCTGTGCGTCTCTCGCTGGGGTGACCCGGGTGCCCGCCGATGGTCAGTCCGGGACGTCGCCGCCCAGAACGGCCTGCTGTTCGTTGCCGGCGGTGGTGGCTTCCTGACCCTCGCCCTCGGTGCGTCGGCGGACGAGGATCGGTGAGCCGGCAGCTCACGCAGGTGTCTGGACGGCGACGTCACGGAGACCGGTCACGCCATCTCGACTCGGTCGGCGGTCTCGGTGCGCTACCCGCCTACCTCGGTCAGTAGGGGTACCCGGGCACGTTGAGTCGCACACTGTAGAGGCTGGAGTCGCCCCGTGGGCCCGAGGTGATGTAGAGGGTCTGCCGGTCGGCGCCACCGAAGGCCACGTTCGTCGTGCCGGTGTTGCCCGGCCGGATCGTGCCGAGCTGGGTGCCGGTGGGGGAGTAGACGTGGACCAGGGAATCGAAGCCCGACGTCCAGTACACGTTGCCGGCGCAGTCGATCGTCCCGCCGTCCGGACCGCCGATGTAGTTCACGAAGACACTGCGGGAGCCGATGCTGCCGTCGGGCTGGACCGCGTACTTGTAGATCTTGTTCTCGCCGTAGGCGCCCACGTACAGGGCGCTCCCGTCGGGTGAGAGCGAGATGCCGTTGGGCTGGCGCAGTCGGTCGTCCACAAGTGACACCTGACCGCCCGAGACGCGGAAGACGCTGGTACGTCCGTTCATCTGGTCCGGGCGGTTGCCGCGCTGGAAGTTGGGGTCGGTGAAGTAGACGACGCCGTCGGAGCGGACCGCGACGTCGTTGGGCGAGTTGAACGCGCGACCCTG
The DNA here is from genome assembly GCF_040648275.1 of Micromonospora sp. NPDC049171. NCBI lineage: Bacteria > Bacillati > Actinomycetota > Actinomycetes > Micromonosporales > Micromonosporaceae > Micromonospora > Micromonospora sp. NPDC049171. Next base: position 73,604 of record NZ_JBEZDJ010000003.1, on the reverse strand, counting down.
GTAGTTCGTCGCGACGGTGCTGCGGGCCCGGTCGCCCAGTCGGTACGCGGACACGCTGCGCTGGTCGTGGGTGGCCGCGACGATCTGCTGGCCGTCGGCGCTGAGGGCCAGGCCGTTGCTGCCGGCGTTGGCGATGAACGTGTCGAAGGTCGCCGGTGGGGTGAACCGGCGGATCGTGGACGGCTGGACGTTGTACGGGCCGGTGCCGGGGGCCATGTCGGACATCAGCAGGTAGCCGCCGTCGGCGACCCAGACCGGCCCTTCGAGGAACGAGAACCCGCCCTGGATCCTCGTGGCCGACAGGGAGCTGGCGGGCAGCGGTGGGCCGTATCCGACCCCCGCCGGGCAGACCCCGGGTGGTGCCCCGGGCGGACCGGCGAGCGTGGAGTGAGCGCTAACATGAGCGGTGTCGACGGCTGTCGAGGGTGCCGCGGCGGCACCGGTGGCGAACGGTGCGGCGGTGGCCGCGAGGCACAGCCCGGCCAGTGCGGCAATTGTTGGACGCCAGGTCATCGAATACTCCAATCGACGTCGGCCGTTGCGAGGCCGGCGGTAGGAGGTCGCGGCGGCCGGCACGGAGCGGGTGCGGTCCGTCGATCTGTCACCAGGCAGCCTAGGTGACGAACGAGGGAGTCGCATCGGGTTCGTGCCGGTTGATTCGCCCGAGATTACAAAGACGCTGGTCAATGGGTAAAGCTTTCGTAAAATGTTCTTCCTGTCGTACCCGCGGTCCAGATCGTTTGAACCGCCCCGGACCGTGGGTACGCTCCCACCCGCTGATCCCCCGATCGACGGAGACCTATCGTGATCATGGCTTTGCTGCTCGACCTCGCCAACATCGTCGGCGGCTTCCTGCTCGCCGTCGCGGTGCTGCGGCTGCTGCCCCGGGTCGGCGACGACCTGGGTCGCCTCGCCGGTCGGGTCGCCCCGATCGCGTGGGTGGTCGGCCTCGTGGCACTGGTGACCGGCGGCTACTACCTCATCGTGCACCTGGTGTCCGGGCCGCGGGTGTTCCACTTCGAGGTGGTGGGGATCGGCGTCGGGGTCGCCCTGTTGTGGGACCGGCTGACCGGGCGGCCGGCGCCACGCGACGCGCAGACGACCGGAGCGACCGGGGTCCGCCTGTTGCTCGCGATCTTCGGGCTCATCGCGATCGTCGTCGGCATCCAGGGCCTGTTCACCCCGGACGGCTGACCGAGCCGCCCGCACCCGACGCGGCCTCCCGGTCAGGGGCGGGACACGAGGCCGGATTCCCAGGCCCAGGCGGCGATGCGTACGCGTGTGACGTTTCCGAGCTTCGTGGAGATGTGGGCGACGTGGGTCTTGACGGTGCCCGGCGAGACGTGGAGTTCCGCGCCGATCTCGTCGTTGCTCAGCCCGCGCGCCACGAGCGTGGCGACGTCACGTTCGCGGGCGGTCAAGGGCGGGTCCGCCCTGCGGGCTTCGCGGTCGGTGTTGAGCCGTTGCAGCAAGCGGACGGTGACCTCGGGGCTGATCAGGGCATTGCCCGCCAGCGCGGCGCGGACGGCCTCGACGAGCAGCCCAGGTGCCGACACCTTCAGCAGGAAACCGCTCGCCCCGTTCCGCAGCGCCCGGCCGATGTACTCGTCCTCGTCGAAGGTGGTCACGACGATCACCTTCGTGTCCAACTCGGGGGCGGTGGTGACGCGGCTGACGAGGTCGAGGCCGTCGATGCCGGGCATCCTGATGTCCGCCAGCAGCACCGCGGGGCGCAGACGGCGCACCAGGTCCCAGGCCAGGTTGCCGTTGCCGGCCTCACCGACGACCGTCAGGTCGGGCTGCGCCGCCAGCACCATGCGGAAACCGTGCCGGACCATGTCGTGGTCGTCGGCGATCACCACGGTGGTCATGACGTCGCCTTCCCGAGGCCCAGCCGCAGGTGCGTCGGCGTGGGCATCGACTCAGTGTAGGGGGAGCTTCACGCGTACCTGCCACGATCCCTGCTCGCAACCGGCACGCATGGTGCCGTCGAGCGCCTCCACCCGGGCCCGGAGGGAGGCCAGGCCGGTGCCCTGACCCGCGACACGTGGTGGCGTCGCTCGGGTCGTCAGATCGTTCGCGACCACGATGTCCAGGTGCCCGTCCAGTTGGGTCACCGACACCCGCACCGCAACGGCGGTGCGGGCATGCCGGGCGACGTTCGTGAGTGCCTCGACGATCACCCGGTACGCCGTGGCCTGGATCGCGGCGGAGATGTCGCCGTGTGCCGCCACCGCCATTGTCAGCTCGGCCGGGAGCGGGTGGGCGCCGACGAGGTCCGGTACGTCGGCGAGGCCGTACTGGTGGGTCGTGTGCTCGTCGTCGTCCCGCATCAGCCGGATGCTGTGGTCGAGCCGTCGCAGCGCCCGGGTGGCGGCCTGCTCGACCTGCGCGATGAGCGCTCCGGGGTCGCTCTCGCCGGCCACCCGTACCGACTGTGCCACGACCGCGATGCCGGCGATGTCGTGCGCGACGTAGTCGTGAAGGTCCGCGGCGAGCCGGCGGCGTTGCTCGGCCCGGGCCTGCTGCACGACCGTCACCCGCAGCTCGTCGAGGCCGCGAAGGTAGTGACCGAGCAGTGCTCCGGCCAGCACCGTGGAGGCACCCAGCGCGCCCAGGAACAACTGCTCTCCGATGGCGGCGTCGGGCAGGAGTCGCAGTCCGACCGCCGACCCGGGCAGCAGCAGGAGCACCCCGGTCAGCCGGCTGGCCCGGCCGGCGCCGCGGGTCAGTGCGACGGCGAGGGTGGTCAGCGCGCCGACCTCGATTGTGGTCCACAGCAGGAGCTTGCTGGAGTCGTTGCCGTCGTCGACGAAGCCGTAGCCGAGCAACCGCCAGGCCCAGAGGCTTCCGCCCAGCGAGACGACGGCCGCGGTGGCGGCGAGCGGCACCCGGGGCAGTCGGGGCGACGAGATCGCCAGGGTCGCGGCGAGGACCGAGACCCAGGCGGTCAGCCGCAGCGGGGCCGGCTGGCCGTACCAGGGCGCCAGGACGGTGACGACCCCGGCGGCCAGACCGGCGAGCCGCTTCACGCCGGTCAGCATCTCACGGTGCGACCAGATCAACTGTCACGCCCGATTCCACGACGATCGCGTCGGCGGTCGCACCGTTGACATGCTGATCGAAGAAGCTGGCCAGCGTGCGGCGGACGGTGCGGTACGCCAACGCGTGCACCTCCCCGATGTCCCGCCGCACGACTGGTTCGGCGCGTGGGTAGCGCTGCGCGATCTGTGCCAACGTCACCCCGTCGTCGGTGAGCGACCGCAACGGCGCGCCGGGGATGGTGACTGTCGCTCGCCAGCCGGAGCGCGGGAGGTCACGGTGCGTGCCGATGGGCGAGCCTCCGATGATGAGCAGGGGCACCCGACCGGTGTCGGCGACCTCGGCGGTGCCGCTCAGGTCCGCGATGGCGGAAACACCGGGCAGACCCGTGAGGTGCGCTCGTTGTGCGGCGTTTGCGCCGGTCCAGCCGAAGAGGCCGACCCGTCGCAGGTCCAACACACGGCTCACCTGCCGATCCAGGCCGGAGAGTTTCCTCGTGACGTACTCGAGGTCGGCGACCCTTGTCGTGTCGGCCTCGACGCGCCCGACGGTGGCGACGGCGTCGGTGGGTTCGATCACCCGCCGGGTGGGGTAGAGATCGACCACCGGCGCGTCGAACGGGTGGTCGACGGTGACGACCACGTATCCGCGGCTCGCCAACTCCTCGGCGATGCCGGTGTACGCCGACCGCATCACCCCGGGTGGTGGCGAGCCGACCAGGACGGGGAACGAGCCGGTGGCCGGCGGCGCCCACTCGTGGGAATGGGTGCGGAACATCCAGTTGACCTCGTCCGGCAGCAGTCCCAGGCGTCGCTCTTCGCCGGGTGCCCAGGCCAGACGGCCGAACTCGGTCAGGGCCGACGCCACGGCGTAGTGCGCCAACGGCCGCGACCCGGCGTCGGCCGGGTAGTGCACGTCGAGCATCAGCATCCGGTCACTGTCCGGGCGCCACGGATCGCGGCGGTCCTGGTCCACGAGCCGCATCCGTCGTACGCCCACGTCGTGCGATCCGGTCGGCGCTGGTAGGGAAGGGCTGAACGTGGCTCGCCAGCCTTCGGTGTCGCCGTAGCGGGGTAGCACCACCATGGCGGTCCCGGCGAGAAGGAGCCCCACGAGCGCGGATGTCAGCTGTCGCCTTCGCATGGGTCGATCCTGCACAGGCGACGAGTGCTCGCGCGTCTCCCGACAGGTAGAGGCCAGGTGGTTCGACGCCTTCGGTCCACCCCGTACGGCAGATGTCGAGCTCATCCCGGGTGCCCGACACTGACCGCCATGACAGCCTTGACAGCATCGGCGGCACGAAACGGCGGGCGGCGGTCCTGGCGGCGGTGGGCGGCGGCCGCGGCAGGCGGGTGGGCCTGGTTCCTCGTCGTGCTGGGTATCTTCTGGTCCTCTGGCGGTGCCGGCTACCCGTTCGGCCACAACGACCGCACCGGGCCGGACTACTCGTCGCTGCTGGCAGGCCTGGAGCGTGCCGTGGGTGGCCCGCTCGTCACGGTGTTCGGTGTGACGGCGCTCGTCGTGGCCTGGCGGCTCGACGGACGTGACCGCCGACCGACTCGACGTCGAGCCGGGATCGTCGGCGGTGTCGTTGTCGCGGCGGTGATCGTGGGCGTCGTGCTGGACGGACGGATGATCATCATGTTGCCGCCGCTGGGCATTCTCCCGATCGGTTGGCTGCGGGCGGACTGGCCCACGCTGTTCCAGGTCGTCGCGGCGGCCGGCGCGGCCCTGTTCCTCCTGGCGAGCGTCGCCTACGCCGACGGCACGAGTGACCGCGACCCGCGTGCTCTGCGACGTCGCCGCGCCGCCTGGATCCGGGCGGGGCGGATCGCTACCTACGTGGCGATCGCCTGCCCGTTGCCGTACGCGCTGATCCGACTGGCCTGGTCCCGGGGCTGGGCTGTCGGGGCACCGGAACCCTTCGTCCTGTCCCTGCTGCGCAACCAGCCGGAGAACGTGTACATCGAGCCGACCCTCGCGTCATTCGCGACGGGGGGCGCTGTGCTGACCGCTGGGCTGCTCTGTCGCTGGGGCAGGGTGTTTCCACGCTGGATCCCGGTGCTGCGCGGCCGGGTCGTACCGATGTGGTTTCCGCTGCTGCTCGGCGGGTCGGCCGTCGTCGGCATCTTCGGGTTTGGTCGTGGACTGCTGCTGGCGCAGATGGGCGTGCACCTCCCTGGTCAGCTCGACACGTTCCAACTGTGGGGAGAACCGGTCGACGACTGGGCGTACTGGGGGGCCGGAGGGCTGGGCTGGTGCCTCTTTCCGCTGTGGTCGATCTCGTTGGCGGTCGCACTGACCGGCTACTACCACCGTTACGCGCCGTCAGCCCGAGAGATGCCGAGCGCCGCAGCCGATTCTGCGGCGACGTCCGGGGGTGGTGGCGACGGAGACGCGGCGTCGTAGCCGCGGACGCCCGGCGGCGAGCCGGCCGACGTCGTCGGCCGGCTCGCATCGACGTTCAGCTCGCATCGACGTTCAGCTCGCATCGACGTTCAGCTCGCATCGACGTTCAGCCCGCATCGACGTTCAGCTCGCATCGACGTTCAGCTCGCATCGACGTTCAGCCCGCGTCGTCGGGCGTGGCCTCTCCGGTGGCCGGCCGCTGGGAGGGCCGGCGGAACGCCTCCTCCCGTGCCGCCTGCGGGCCCCGATCGCTCGACCGCGCCGCGGGCTGCGACGGCATCCGGGGCGACTCGCCGCTCTCGGTGACCAGGCGCTCGGTCTCCTGCACCAGATAGTGCGGTCGGCGCTTGGTCTCGTAGTAGATCCGGCCGATGTACTCCCCGATCACACCCAGGATGGTCATCTGGATGCCGCCGAGCCCGATCACGCTGACGATGATGGTGGTGTAACCGGGGACGTCGATGCCCTTCTCGATGGCGTCCGCGACCACCCAGGCCATGTAGACAAGTGCGATGAGGGTGAGGAACATGCCGCCGTAGATCGCCAGACGCAGCGGTCGGTTGTTGAACGACAGCAGGCCGTCGAACGCGTAGTTGAACAGCTTGCCGAACGTCCACCTGCTCCGCCCCGTCTGCCGGGCCTCGTTGCGGTGGGCCACCACCACCGTGCGGAAGCCGATCCAGGAGAACAGCCCCTTGGAGAACCTGTTGTATTCCGGCATCGCCAGGATGGCGTCCACCGCGAGGCGGGACAGCAGCCGGAAGTCACCCGCCCCGTCCTGCAGGCGTACGTCGATCCACCAGTTGATCATCCGGTAGAAGGACCGCGAGGCGACCATGCGTACGAACCGGTCACCGCGCCGGTCCCGGCGGGCGATCACCTGGTCGAAGCCCTGCCGGTACAGCGCCACCATCTCGGGCAGCAGCCGTGGCGGGTGTTGCAGGTCGGCGTCCATGATGACGACCGCGTCGCCGGTGGCCCGTTGCAGGCCGGCGAGCATCGCCGCCTCCTTGCCGAAGTTGCGGCTCAGCGACGTGTAGCAGACCGCCGGGTCGGCGGCGGCGAGCCGGCGCAGCGCCTCGAGGGTGCCGTCCTCGCTGCCGTCGTCGACGTACACCACCTCGACATCCAGGTCCGACAGGTCGGCGAGAGTGGCCGTGACGGTCTCGTGCAACCGCTCCACCGACGATTCCTCGTTGAAGCAGGGCACCACGATGGACAACCGCATCCTGCTCACCCCGCCCCACCCGGACCCGGGCATCCACCGGCGGCGTCCGCGCCGCGTGCCCGCTCAGAGGCGGTAGAGCAGCGTGCCATCGAGATCCTCCCGGGTGATGCCCAGCCCGTCGATGGGCCGGGCCGCGATGCCATCCCACGGCGTCCCCGCGGTGCGGTCCGGCAGGGCGACCACCGACCGCACGCCGATCCCCCGCAGGTACGCCACGCTGCCCTGGTCGGGGAACGATGCTACCGCCGCCCGGGTCTGTGCCTGGCTGACCGGCTCGAACCCGGCCAGCCCGTTGGTCACCCGGGGGAACCCGTCGGTCGTCCACAACATGTACGTCAGATCGCCCACACCCCCGGCGGGCAGCACCAGGATCGGGTCCTGTGCGGCCCCCATCGCGGCCGGGGGCGGGGTCACGGTCGGGTGGGGTGTGCGGTTGACGCCCTCCAGGGTCACCAGGGTCAGCGGCACCAGCAGGACCAGCGGCATGAGGACCCGCGTCCAGCGGCGGGCCGAGGCCTGGCCCGACGACTCGGCCAGCGCCGTCACCGCTCCGGCGGCCAGCAGCGCCAGCAACAGGCTGGTCCAGTGCATCATCCGGCCCGGCGTGCGCAGCGCGTCCCAGCCCGGCAGGAGCGTGGACAGCGTCAGATAGCCCGGGTCGCCGTCGCTACCTAGGGTCGAGCCAAGGCCCAGCAGCACCGTGCCGAGCACGCCGAGGCCCAGCGCGATCCGGTGCCGGCCCGCGTACACCGAGACGAACAGGCCCGCCGCGGCCAGAGCGATCACCGTCAGCCCCGGCAGCAGCGCCATCTCCGGTGGCCAGGACAACTGCTCGCGTGCGGCGGCGTGCCGTTCACCCCACAACCACGAGTCCGCTGGTGCGGTCACGAACCCGATCAGCGGAGGGGAGAACATCCTGGTCCACTCCAGCCCCCGCTCGGCCTGCGGATTGATGTCGACAACGCGCAGGTAGACCAGGCCCAGCAGCAGCGTCACGGCACCGAACACGGCCCCACCGGCCAGATCGGTGAGCAGCAACCGCCGACCGAACGGCGGGCGTTCCCGCTTGCGCCACCAGGACCACCCGAAGCAGCCCGCCGCCACCAGCACCGCGGCCAGCAGGAAATACACCAGTGGCAGCCCGATGCCGAAACCCAGCGTGACCTGCCAGGCGGCGACGAGCCACCCAGCCATCGCCCAGCCGGGCCGCCGTCGCTCCGGCCGGTAACCGTGACGCAGCGACCAGCCATGACCACGGGCCAGCATCGCCAGGGACAGCGCGATCCCCCCGCTGGACAGGATGTTGAGATGACCGGCGTGGGCCAACCGCCAGGGCGCGAACGCCCACGCGATCCCGGCGACCGCGCCGCCCCACCGGTTCGCACCGAGCTGCCGCGCCAGCACGTACGCCCCGAAGGCCGCCAGCGCGTGCAGCAGCACGTACAGCACGTTGTATCGGATCAGGGCGGCCTCGAAGCCGGAACCGATCATCCCGACCGGGGCGTACCCGAGCAGGGTGTCGCTGTAGGCGTACGTGTACTTCTCGGGGAAGAACGTGTTCGAGTCCCAGAGGCCGGCCGGATCGCTCAGGAGAGCATGCCCGGACCAGGCGACCTGCCACGCCTGCAACGTCGGGTCGCCGATGTCGTTGGGGATGGTGCTCGCCGGATGCCGCATCGTCGGCCAGGTCAGCAGCACCGACAGCAGGAGGCTGCCGAGTGCGGCCAGGATCCATTCGGGGCGGGCCCAGCGCCACCGATCCCATCCGGTCGGCGTCCGGTCGTCGGACGTCTGGTCGGGGATCGCGTTCTCGGCGGTCGGTGCGGCGCCGGTGGACCGGGTATTCACGGGATAGATCCTCTCCGATGCTGGGGACCTTGTCCATCAGCTGTCCACGGCGTGGCTGCGCGCGGTGACGTGTGTAGGGCGGTCTCATTTAACCCTGTCGGGCGGCGTCGGTGGGCGAGGCACGTCCCACGTCCGCAGCCCCTTCGGTGTCGCGGTGCCGACGTCGATGAGCTGGCGGGAGACGCGCGGCGCGGTGACGCGGGGATCAGTCGTTGAACACCAGGACCCAGTCGGCGACACAGGCCGGCTTGGTCTCGCCCTCGATCTCCACCCGCACCTGCACCACCACCCGGGCTCCGGCGGCCATCCGGCGGGCCTCCAGGAGGGTCGCGACGCCGCGCACCCGTGCGTCGACCGGGACCGGTGCGCGCATGCGCACCTTGTTCAACCCGGCGTTGATGACCAGGCGGACGCCGTCGACCTGCACCAACTCGGACAGGAAGGTGGCGCAGAGCGAGAGCGTGAGCATGCCGTGCGCGATGGTGGTGCCGAACGGACTCTCCGCCGCCGCCCGCGTCTGGTCGACGTGGATCCACTGGTGGTCGCCTGTCGCGTCGGCGAACGCGTTGATCCGGGCCTGGTCGACGAGGTGCCATCCGGTGGTGCCGAGCGGCTGGCCGGTGCGCTCCAGCAGGGCGTCGATGGTGTCGTATCGGCTCACCGGGTCCACCTTTCCGGCGCCGAGGGCCGATCCGCAACCCCACGTGCCGATACCGGCGGCGGATCACCGACCGCGGGGCCGGTGCCCGGCTGGTCGCGACGACCGGCGCGACGTCTCGGGCGCCGAGCTGCCTATCCCTGCCAGGATGTGGTTGCGCCACGGCGAGGTCGCAATACTTCGAGTCATGAACGCGAGAGGACAGCTCGGCGACTTTCTCCAGGCCCGACGCTCCCAGCTCAGGCCGGAGGACGCGGGCGTGGTGACGTACGGCGACCGGCGTCGCGTGCAGGGGTTGCGCCGGGAGGAACTGGCCCTGCTGGCCGGAGTGAGCGCTTCGTACTATTCGCGGTTGGAGCAGGGGCAGGCCGTCAACGCCTCCCCCGAGGTCCTTGAGGCCCTCGCCCGGGCACTACAGCTCGACGAGGCCGAACGTCGCCACCTGAAGGAGCTCGCCGCCGGGACCCGCCGTCGGCCCTCGGTCCGGCGTCCGCCGCCGGAGCGGGTGAGCCCGGCGGTACGCCAGCTCGTCGCGACACTCGGTGACGTACCCGTGGTGGTGCTCGGTCGTCGTGCCGACGTGCTGGCCTGGAACGTCGGGGGTCATGCCCTGTTCGCCGGTCACCTGGACGACACGCTCCCCGAGCGGCCCGACCAGGGCCCGAACATGGCCCGGCTGGTGTTCCTGGACGCGCACACCCGCGACCTGTACGTGGACTGGCCCGCCAAGGCCCGCGCGGTGGTGGCGACGCTGCGGATGGTCTCCGGGCAGCATCCGAACGACCCGTCGCTGGCCGCGCTGGTGGGGGAGCTGACGGTACGCAGCCCGGAGTTCGGTGCCATGTGGGCCGACCACCGGGTCAAGGCCGGCGGCAGCAGCGTCTACCAGATGCGCCACCCGCTGGTCGGCACGATGGCCGTCACCCAGCAGGCCCTGCGGACCGAGGACGGTCAGACGGTCGTCGTCGCCACCACCGAACCCGGTTCGGCGTCGCACGCCGCGATGACGTTACTCCTGCACGGCGCCGTCACCTCCCGCGCCGACCTTCGGCAGTCGCCGGCCATGCGCGAATAGCGCCCTTTTCCCCATCGGCTCGAAACGAGGTGCTCCGCAAGGAGCGCCGGACCCTTCGCGCCCGCATCAGCCGAATTCCATCGGTTTTCAGAAAGGAACAGAAATGCGCAGGAGAATGATGACTCTCGCCGTGGCACTCGCGGCGGTCGGGGTCGGCGTCGTGACGGTCCCACCGTTGGGCGTCGCCCAGGCCGGGATCGCACGGGCCACCGTCGTCGGACCGGCCGCGCCGCTGTCCGCGCGGATCGCGGTCCACTTCGATCTGGCGAACGGGCAGATGCCGGAGAACATCGCGCTGGCCCCGGACGGCACCGCGTACGTCACCTTCGCGGCCGCCCGTCAGGTTGCCGCCGTCACCCCGTCCGGCGCGACGCGGATCCTGGCGACCATGCCCGCACCGGCCGACGGCGGCGTCAACACACCGGTGCTGAAGTTCGCGCTGACCACCGGCATCGTCCGGATGACCGACGGCACCCTCTACTTCCTCTACGCCAGCGGCGACGCCGCCACCACCGGCCTGTACCGGCTGATCCCCGGCAAGGCCCCGCAGCGCATCGCCGCCCTGCCGGCCGCCGGACTGCCCAACGGCCTGGCGTTCGACGCGGTGGCGAGCCGGTTCTACCTCACCGACTCGGTGCTCGGCACGATCTCGACGGTCCCCCTGCGGGGCGGCCGCGCCGAGGTCTGGTCCTCGGCACCCGAACTCGCCTCGACCGGCTTCCTCGGCGCCAACGGCATCAAGGTGCACGCCGACGCGATCTGGGCGAGCAACCTCGACCAGGGAACGTTGCTGCGCGTCCCGCTGCGGCACGGCCGTCCCGGAGGTGTCCGGGTGGTGGCGACCGGCCTCGTCGGTATCGACGACTTCACCTTCGTCGGCACCGGCGACCACCAGGTCGTCGCCGCCCTCAACGGGCCGAACACGGTGGTGGGCATCGACGCCGCCGGCCGTTCGCGAACGCTGCTGGGCGCCGCCGACGGGCTGCAGAACCCGACCTCGGTGGCCGTGCGTGGCCGCACCCTCTACGTGCTCAGTGCCGCGTACACCACCGGCGCCGACCCCAACCTGGCGCTGGCGACCCTGCCGCGCCGCTGACCCGTCACCCTCCAGGAGATCCCCTTGCTCGAGATCAAGATCGGTGACGTCAGTGTCACCCGCGTCGAGGAGACGCACGGCCCGATCATGCCGACCGGTGCCTTCTTTCCCACCATCCCGACCGATGCCTGGCGTACGGGCCGGGAGCTGCTGACCCCGGACCACCTCGGCGTGGACGACGACCTCGTGCACGTCGCCATGCAGAGCTGGCTGCTGCGCAGTGCGGGCCGCACCATCCTCGTCGACACCGGCGTCGGCAACGACAAGAACCGGCCCGCCGTCGAACCCTGGCACCAGCAGCGGGTGGACTACCTGGGCCGGCTCGCCGAGGCGGGAGTCCGGCCCGAGGATGTCGACCTGGTGGTCAACACCCACCTGCACGTCGATCACGTCGGCTGGAACACCCGCCTCGTCGACGGTCAGTGGCTGCCGACGTTCCCGAACGCCACCTACCTGATGCCCGCCGTCGACTTCCGGCACTGGAACCCCGCGAACAACCCCGGCATCGCCGGCAGCGTCAACGAGAACGCGTACGACGACAGCATCGCCCCCGTCCACGCCAACGGTCAGGTCCAGCTGTGGGAGGACGCGTACCTGATCGACGAGAATCTGCGCCTGGAAGCCGCGCCGGGGCACACACCCGGCCATGCCGTGATCACGTTGCACTCGGCCGGCGAGCGGGCGCTGTTCGCCGGCGACATCCTGCACACTCCGCTGCAGTTGCACCACCACGACCACAGCAGCTGCTTCTGCGAGGACCCGACGCAGGCCGCGCTGACCCGACGACGCCTGCTCGACTGGGCGGCCGACACCAACGCACTGGTGTTGCCGGCGCACTTCAGCGGTCACTCCGCCCTCGAGATCGAACGGCGTGGTGGGTCGTACACCGTCAAGCAGTGGGGTCAGTTCCCCCGTTACTGAACGCCCGGGTTGCCCGCCGCCGTCGCACGACGGCGGCGGGCGCTTCGTGCGCCAAGGGCTTCCCGTCATCGGGTCGGGTTGGTGGTCGCGGGGCGCCAGGCCAGCCAGCCACGGCAGAGTACGTAGGCCGTCGCGACGACGGCGACCAGCCCGAGGTCGATGAGGGCCGACAGGCGTGCCTCGGAGACGTCTCCGATCGTCATGCCGAACACGACGAGGGCGGTCTTGCCGGCGAGCAGGATCTCCCAGACGCCCGCCGACCGGCGTGGCCGGAACGCGAGCAGGGCGAAGAGCGCGGCGAAGATGGCGAAGCTGGAGACTCGCCAGCCCTCGATGAACAGGCGGTCGTCGGGAGCGTCGAGGGTCAGCAGGATGCCGTTGACGAACGCCACGACGGTGGCGAGCGCGGCGACGGCCGCGAACCCGCGACCGATGCGGTCGGCCAGCGGGGCGGGGGCGGTGGTGTGGATGCGGGAAACGGTCGCGGTGGTCATGAGAACTCCATCTCTGCGCTGCGGAATTGAACTTACAGCCGTTAACTTACGCGCTTACCTAACGCCTGTAAAGTGAAGGGCGATGGCGAGGGGAAGTCGTCGGCCATACGCTGGCACCGGTAGAAGGACGTGGAGCTGCGCACCTCATCGGGCGGAGCGACCCGCTCCGTCGCGACTCTCAGGGCTGGGCAGTGCATGCGCGTCATTCCGGGTAGGACTCCGAAGTACATGGTCATCCGCGACGACCTGATCAGGCGGATCGGCAGTGGTGAGTTCGCTCCCGGCGACGCCCTGCCCGGCCAGCGGCACCTGAGCGAGGAGTACGGCGTCAGCCTCATGACGTTGCGGCAGGCTCTGGACGAGCTCTGCGGTCGGGGAGTGGTGGAGCAGCTTCCCGGCAAGGGCACCTACGTGCGGGCGACGCCGGTCCCGTACTCGATGGGCAACCTGCGCAGCCTCGCCGACGACCTGCGGGCGCACGGCATCGAGGTGCTGACCCGGGTGCTCGGCCGCGAGATCGTCGCGGTATCGGACGAGATCGCCGCGCGGTTGGGGGTTCCCGCGGGCGACAAGGTGCTCCGGCTGGAGCGGGTCCGGGTCGTCCGGGGCGCGCCGCTGATCCACCAGCTCTCCTATGTGCCGCAGCCCTTCGGTGACCTGGTCAAGGGCGTCGACTTCGCGAGGCACGAGCTGTACGCCGTGCTCGCCGAACGGGCCGGCGCGGTGGCCGTGCAGGCCGAGGAGACGATCTCGCCGGTGCTCATGCCCGAGCGCATCGGCGCCCTGCTCGGCCTGCCGGCCGGCGAGCCGGCGATGCGCAGCGAGCGGATCACCCGCGACGCCGACCGACGCGCCCTGGTTGTCGACGTCGCCATCCTCGCCGGCAACAGTGTCGTGATCATGAATATTCGCGAGGCCAGCGGCCAGCAGGTCAGCTACGCGGTCGGCGCCCCGCCGGCCTGACGTCACCCGCGGCGGTACGCCCCCGGCGGGGTGCGCCGAAACTGTTCTAGAACTATCTCGCCACAGGTCTAGAACTCCACCCGGGTGCCCTGTTATAAAGACGGTGTCGTTCTAGAACTGTTAGGGGATGTGTCGTGGACCAGCTCTTACGCTCCACCCGCCCGGGCACCCAGGCCGACCCCCGCCGACCCTCGGGGCTGGGCAGGTTCGGCGAGTACGGGGGACGCTTCGTTCCGGAGTCGCTCGTGCCGGCCTGTGCCGACGTCGAGCGCGCCTTCACGCAGGCCTGGGAGGATCCGCAGTTCCGGGGCGAACTGAACCGCCTGCTCTCCGTCTACGTCGGCCGGCCCACGCCGCTGACGCCCGCGACGCGACTCTCCGCCGAGTTGGGCATCGACCTGCTGCTCAAGCGGGAGGACCTCACCCACACCGGCTCCCACAAAATCAACAACGTGCTGGGTCAGGCGCTGCTGGCGCGGCGGATGGGCAAGCGGCGACTGATCGCCGAGACCGGCGCGGGCCAACACGGCGTGGCCACCGCCACCGCCGGGGCGCTGCTCGGCATGCCCACCACCGTCCTCATGGGCGAGAAGGACACCGAACGGCAGCGGCTCAACGTCTTCCGGATGAAGATGCTGGGTGCCGAGGTGGTGCCGGTGACCTCCGGCAGCCGCACCCTCAAGGACGCGTGCAGCGAGGCTCTGCGGCACTGGGTCACCTGCGTCGACGACGCCTACTACTGCCTCGGCTCGGTGATGGGCCCGCACCCGTACCCGTGGATGGTCCGCCAGTTCCAGCGGGTCATCGGCGACGAGGCCCGCGCGCAGTGCGCGGCCGACCTCCTCACCGGCACGCCCGACTACGTCGTGGCCTGCGTCGGCGGCGGGTCCAACGCCGCCGGCACGTTCGCCGGCTTCGTCGACACACCGGCCCGGTTGGTCGGCGTCGAGGCGGCCGGTGGCGCCGCCATCAGCGCCGGCACCCCCGGTGTGCTGCACGGCTTCCGCTCCCTGGTGCTCCAGGACGAGCACGGGCAGATCAGCGAGGCCCACTCGATCGCCGCGGGTCTGGACTACCCGGGTGTCGGGCCGGAGCACGCGCACCTGGCCGACTCGGGCCGGGCCAGCTACGTGACGGTGGACGACGCCGAGGTGGTGGCCGCCACCCACCGGCTGGCCCGCGCCGAGGGCATCCTCTGCGCGCTGGAATCCGCCCACGCGGTCGCCTGGGTGATCCGCGCCGCCGGCGATGGCACGATCCCCCCGGGTTCGACGGTGCTGCTCACCCTCTCCGGTCGGGGCGACAAGGACATGGCGACCCTGATGGAGCTGTCGTGAACGCACTGGAAACCCGGGCCCGCGCGGCCAAGGCCGCCGGCCGCAAACTGCTCGTGCCGTACGTGACCGGCGGCGTCACCGAAAACTGGACCGACCTGTTGCGGGCCGCCGTGGACGCCGGCGCCGACACCATCGAGATCGGCCTCCCGTTCTCCGACCCCACCCTGGACGGACCCGTCGTGCAGGAGTCGTCGTACCGGGCCCTGCAGCGGGGCACCACCACCCGGCGGATCCTCGACGAGGTCGCCCGGCTGGCGCTGCCCATACCGCTTGTCGCGTTCACCTATGCCAACCTGGTCCTGCACGACGGCGCGGACCGGTTCTGTGCCGCGCTCGCCGATGCCGGGATGGGCGGCCTGATCGTGCCGGACCTGCCCGTCGACGAGGTGGAGCCGGTCGCCGCCGCGGCGGAAACCCTGCTCGACCTCGTGTTGCTCGCCTCCCCGGTGACCGCGCCGCAGCGCCGCGACGAGATCGCCAGGCGCAGCCGGGGCTTCGTCTACGCGGTCAGTGTCATGGCGACCACCGGCGAGCAGTCGACGGTGGGCGCGGCCGCCGAGCGGTTGGTGACGTCGCTGCGCCAGGCCACGGATCTGCCCGTGGTCCTCGGCTTCGGGATCTCCGGTCCGCGGCAGGCGGCCGAGGCCGCCGGGTACGCCGACGGGGTCGTGGTGGGCTCGGCGCTCATGCGTCGCGTGCTCGACGGGGCCTCGGCGGCGGAACTCGGTGATTTCCTGGCGCAGCTCCGGACGGCGCTGGACGAGACCGGCCGGTGAACTCTTAAGATTCTTTGAAGTTCTGCCGCTCGGCTTGGTGGCTGACAAACAGGCTTACTAACCTCATCCCGTCCGGATCATCCCCAGCCTTACGATCCGGGCAAATGCCCCCTGAGGAAGGTTGCCCACGCCAATGAGGTTGTCTCGCCGTACCCTGCTCGGCACCGCGGTGGCCGGCACCGCCGTCTCCGTCGCCGGAGTCTCGTTCGACGCCTACGCGGCCGCACCCGCCGTGGCGGCGGTCAGCCCTCCCGGCGACGTCGTCGGAAAGGTCACCGTCGGCTACCAGGGTTGGTTCACCGGGGCCGGCGACGGGAGCCCGCTGGCGGGCTGGTGGCACTACGGCCAGGACTGGCAGAAGACCCCCTCGCCGGTCAACGAGGCCCTCAAGTCGTGGCCGGACGTGCGCGACTACGACCGGGTCTACAAGACCGGATACCAGAATCTGGGCAACGGGCAGCCGGCCTCGCTGTTCTCGTCCTACGACCAGCAGACGGTGGACACCCACTTCCGCTGGATGCAGGAGAACGGGCTGGACACCGCCGCCCTGCAGCGCTTCAACCCGGTCGGCGGGGAGGGCCCGATCCGCGACGCCGTCACGATCAAGGTGCGCAACGCCGCCGAGCGGTTCGGGCGCAAGTTCTACATCATGTACGACGTCAGCGGCTGGACGACCATGCAGCAGCAGATCAAGGACGACTGGGTCAACAAGATGAAGGCGTACGCGACCTCCCCGGCGTACGCGAGGCAGAACGGCAAACCGGTCGTCGGCATCTGGGGTTTCGGCTTCAACGACGAGAACCACCCGTGGAGCGCCGCGGTCTGCCTCGATGTGATCACCTGGTTCAAGGCACAGGGCGTGTACGTCATGGGCGGCACGCCCACGCACTGGCGCACCAGCGACGGAACGCAGGACTCGCGGGCGGGATTCGCCGAGGTCTACCACGCGTACGACATGATCTCGCCCTGGATGGTGGGCCGGATCGGCGACCAGGCCGGGTCGGACTGGTTCTACACCAACGTCACGGTGCCCGACGTGCGGGACTGCGTGGCGCACGGCATCGACTACCAGCCGTGCGTGTTGCCCGGTGACCTCCAGGAGCGGCAGCGCGCCCACGGCGACTTCATGTGGCGACAGTTCTACAACGTGATCCGTGCGGGCGCTCCGGCGATCTACGTCTCGATGTTCGACGAGTACAACGAGGGCAACCAGATCGCCAAGACCGCGGAGAGCGCGGCGTTCGTTCCGGTCGGCTCGAAGTTCCTGGCGTTGGACGAGGACGGCACGGCGTGCTCGGCGGACTACTACCTGCGGCTTGCCGGTGACGGTGGCCGGATGCTCAAGGGCACGATCGCGTTGACCGCCAACCGGCCGACCGCCCCGGTGGTCGGTGCGACTCCGCCCACCACCGCGGCCGTCGGCGTCCGCTCCCGCGCCAACGGTCGGTTCGTGGGCGGCTCACCGTTGGTCGCCTCGCTGACCTCCGCGTCGGAGAAGTTCACAGTCGTCGACGCCGGTGGTGGCCTCGTGGCCCTCAGGTCCACCAGGACCGGCAAGTACGTCTGCGCCGAGCAGGCCGGCGCGGCGGCGCTGGTGGCCGACCGGGACGTCGTCGGCGGTTGGGAGACGTTCACCCGGGTGGCGAACCCGGACGGCAGTGTCAGTTTCCGCAGCAGCGCGAACGACAGGTACGTCTGCGCGGACAACGCCGGCACCGACCCGTTGATCGCGAATCGCGCGGCGGTCGGGCCGTGGGAGTCCTTCGACCTCGTGTAGCCGTACCGTGACGCGCTGCGCTGACCTCGCCTGCTCGGCGGCGATCATCCGATGTATACGGCGTTGAAGCGCCGCCAGCGGCTCTTCTCCGCTGTCGGGTCGCCTCGGTGCACTGCCGACCTCCAGCGGAAGCCTGCCGGCGGGTAGGCAGCCCTTGCTGATCTCGTCATCGATCGATCGTTGCCGATTGCGTGGCGCCGGAGTAACCTTCGCGAAACACATCAGATGTCTGCCCGACTCGGGGCTCGACGCTGGCCTGCTCCCACAAGGTCCTGGTCGGCCCGCGAAGCGGACCCATCTCGGTTACCACAGTTGTCACGCATCGGGGTGGCCGGATCGGTCACCGTTTGGAGGATCGATGTCAGACCTGACCCGACGCCAAGCCCTCAAGATCGGTGCGGCCGGTGCGGGCGGTGCCCTCCTGCCGCTGCCCTGGACGGCCGTGGCGAAGGCGGGCTCGGTGGCGCCGCCGCAGGTGCTGGCCGCCAATGACCTCGCGCTCTGGTACGACGAGTCCGCCGGCACTGACTGGCTGCGGGCGTTGCCGATCGGCAACGGGCGGCTCGGCGCCATGGTCTTCGGCAACGTCGACACGGAACGACTCCAGCTCAACGAGGACACCGTCTGGGCCGGTGGGCCGCACGACCCCAGCAACCCCAGAGGTGCGGGAGCGCTGGCGGAGATCCGGCGGCTGGTCAACGCGAACCAGTGGACCCAGGCCCAGGATCTGATCAACCAGACCATGATGGGCAACCCCGGCGGCCAGCTGGCCTACCAGACAGTCGGCAACCTGCGGCTCGCCTTCGGCTCGGCCAGCGGAGCCTCTCAGTACAACCGGACGCTGGATCTCACCACCGCCACCGCCACGACGACGTACGTGCTCAACGGCGTCCGGCACCAGCGGGAGGTGTTTGCCAGCGCACCGGACCAGGTCATCGCCATCCGACTGACCGCCGACCGGACCGGCTCGATCAGCTTCACCGCCACCTTCGACAGCCCGCAGCGCACCACGGTGTCCAGCCCGGACGGCACCACGATCGGCCTCGACGGCATCTCCGGAAACATGGAGGGCGTCACCGGCCAGGTCCGCTTCCTCGCACTGGCCAACGCGACGGTCACCGGCGGCAGCGTGTCCAGCTCCGGCGGCACCCTGCGGGTGACGAACGCCAACAGCGTGACCCTGCTGGTCTCTATCGGCACCAGCTACGTCAACTACCGCAACGTCGGCGGCGACTACCAGGGCATCGCCCGGCAGCGCCTCACCGCCGCGCGGGCCAGCAGCTACGACCAACTGCGCAGCCGGCACGTGGCCGACTACCAGGCGCTGTTCGGCCGGGTCAGCCTGGACCTGGGCCGCACCTCCGCGGCCGACCAGACGACGGATGTCCGGATCGCCCAGCACAACAGCGTCAACGACCCGCAGTTCTCCGCGCTGCTGTTCCAGTTCGGGCGGTACCTGCTGATCTCGTCCTCGCGGCCCGGCACGCAGCCGGCCAACCTCCAGGGCATCTGGAACGACTCGCTGACCCCCTCCTGGGACTCGAAGTACACGATCAACGCCAACCTGCCGATGAACTACTGGCCGGCCAACACCACGAACCTGGCCGAGTGCCACAACCCGGTCTTCGACCTGGTCAGAGATCTCGCCGTCGCCGGCACGCGGACCGCCCAGGTGCAGTACGGCGCCGCCAGTGGCTGGGTCACCCACCACAACACCGACGCGTGGCGGGCCACCGCGGTGGTCGACGGCGCGTTCTGGGGCATGTGGCAGACCGGTGGTGCCTGGCTGTCCACGTTGATCTGGGACCACTACCTGTTCAACGGCGACATCGAGTTCCTGCGGACGAACTACCCGGCCATGAAGGGCGCGGCGCAGTTCTTCCTCAACACCCTGGTGACCGAGCCGACCCTCGGTTACCTGGTGACCAACCCGTCGAACTCGCCGGAGCTCAGCCACCACGCGAACGCCAGCGTGTGCGCCGGCCCCACGATGGACAACCAGATCCTGCGGGACCTGTTCGACGCATGCGCCCGCGCCAGCGAGATCCTCGACGTGGACAGCACCTTCCGGGCCCAGGTTCGCGCCACCCGGGACCGCCTCCCACCCATGAAGATCGGCTCGCGCGGCAACATCATGGAGTGGCTCTACGACTGGGTGGAGACCGAGCCCAACCACCGGCATATCTCGCACCTGTACGGGCTGGCCCCCAGCAACCAGATCACCAAGCGCGGCACCCCACAGCTGTTCGAGGCCGCCCGGCGGACCCTGGCGCTGCGCGGCGACGACGGGACGGGCTGGTCGCTGGCCTGGAAAATCAACTTCTGGGCGCGGATGGAGGAGGGCAAGCGGGCGCACGACCTGATCCGCTACCTCGCCACCACCGCACGGCTCGCGCCCAACATGTTCGACCTGCACCCGCCGTTCCAGATCGACGGCAACTTCGGCGCCACCGCCGGCATCGCCGAGATGCTGTTGCAGAGCCACGCCGGCGAGCTGCACCTCCTGCCCGCGCTGCCGCCGGCCTGGCCCAGTGGGCGGGTCGCCGGCCTGCGGGGTCGGGGCGGGCACACTGTCGACATCACCTGGAGCAGCGGTCAGGCCACCGAGATCCTCGTCCGACCCGACCGCGCCGGCACCGTCCGCCTGCGCGCCCGGATCCTCACCGGCACCGTCACCGTCGTCGACACCGCCGACGGTACGGCGGCCCGGGTCACCCGGATCGAGTCCGACCTGATCGAGGTCACCGTGCAGGCCGGGCGCACCTACCGGGTCACCAGCACGGGCGTCGCCCTACCGACGCTGGAGCAGAGCTTCAGCAACGTCGGCATCAGCAGCGACAGCAACACCAACGTGGCGAACATCGACGGTGGCGGGGCGTCGCTCTCGGCGCAGGCCCTGGCCGCTGCCGGTGCCAGCCCGGGCGGCACGGTGAGCCGCAACGGGGTCAACTTCCGGTGGCCCAACGTCGGCTCGGGTGCCGCCGACAACGCCATCGCCTCCGGGCAGACGATCAGTGTGACCGGCACGGGCCGGACCCTCGGCTTCCTCCTGACCGGCACGTACGGCGCCCCGTCCGGCGCCGGCACGGTGGTCTACGCCGACGGCACCCGCCAGACGTTCACGCTGAGCACGCCCGACTGGTACGGCGGGCCGAGCTCCGCGGGGACCGCCGCCATCGTCTCCGCGTACCAGAACCGGCCCAACAACCAGCGGCAGAACACCGCCGCCTGCATCTACTACGTGGGTGTCACGTTGCAGAGCAAGGCTGTCGCCTCGGTCGTGTTGCCCAACATCAGCGCCCGGCCGGCGACGAACGTGTCGACCATGCACATCTTCGCCATCGCCATCGGCGGCTGACCGCAACGGACTCCGCTCGGGAGAGCACGACCGGGCCCGTTCCCGTGGGGACGGGCCCGGTCGCGGCTTACCGCACCTCTTTCCGATCGGCGGCGTGGTTCATCGTTCGCCGTTCTCCGCGACGTCGGAAAATGCGGCGAGACGCAGCCGCGCGGCCACGTGGCCGGTGAACCAGGCGAAGAAGTCGCTGTTCAGGCCATGGCCCGCACGGACCGCGGCGTGCCACTCCGGCCGGTCGAGTACTGCGAGGTACTGCTGCACGATGTGGTCCCGCTGCTCGGTGGTGCAGCCGCACCGGTTCGGAGGCTTGGCCGTCAGATAGTTGGCGATGATCGCGGCGTCGACGTATCGGTTCGCTGTCGGCGGCTGCTGGGCGAGGTGAGCGGCGTGCGCGGCCAACACGGCAGGTGCCGGCGGGTAGTGCTCGAGAGTCATGCCCATGCCATCGCAGTCGGCCATGATCCTCAGTAGTCGACCGGTGTGGTCGATCAGGTTGTCGTCGCCATCGGTGCTGGTGATCGCTTCGTGCAGGTGCGCGGTGGTGGCCACCCTGCCGGCGAAGTAGCCGTTGAGGTAGTCGCCGTCGCAGGCGCGGCGCAGGAGCCAGGCCCGGGACTTGGCGGCGCCTCGTCGACACAGTGCCTCGACGACGTAGACCCGGCCCCAGCCGGCGACGCGTTCGGCGAGCCACTGCAGCGCTTCCGTACCTCCACGGCGGCGCTGCAACGCGTCGGCGGCCAACGGCCCGAAATGGTTCGACAGCAGGCCGATGGTCTGGATCAGCGGGATGTCGTCCTCGGCCCCATCGGCGGCCAGCAGCGCGAGCCCGACCGTGGCGGCATTGCGATCGTTGCTGTGCCGCACCAACCACCGGCCGGTCTGCCGCATGCGCTCCCGATCCGCGCGCAGGGCCGCGGCAACGATGTGGTCGTTGCGATGGATCGGGACGTAGACATCGCGGAGGGTGCCGACAAGTTCACTCGCCTGCGCGTCCGGCTGGCTGAAGTGCCGGTCGAGGATGACAGCGACATCGGCCCCATAGAGTCGTCGATCCCGTGCACGCCGGTATGACGGCCGCGAGCGGTGACGGTCTTCGTCCGGATACGGCTCACCGTCGCGAGGCAGAACACCGTCCGGATGTCGCTGATGGAGACGGAGAGCATGGTCGAACAGAGCGATCTGGGGGCCGAGCAGTCCAGGCTCGGTCGTCACGCTCACCGGCGGACGGAGGACTCGATTCTTTCGATCATGGCCGCGATAATCCCACCCTCGCGCGCCTTCCAGCAAGCGGCAGCGTCCGTCAAGCGTCTTCGAGCCGATGGTCGACGCCGGAGGAGAGTGCGGATGAGCTGTGGCTCCCGAGCAGGTCACCCGTCGAGCCGCACATCGGCCGGGTCCGACATGTCACCGGACCCGGCCGACGTGCGGAACACCTAGCGGATGCGCTCACCCCGGCTCTCGACCCGGAAGTAGTCGAACGCGACGTCGAGGTCGGTGGAGGTGCCGGCCCGGTTGAAGGCCAGCAGCCCGGCCTTCGTCGTCTCGACGTTCAACGTCGTGGCGCCGATGTAGCGGTAGACGCTCCCGTCGCGGGAGTAGTAGGCGCGGTAGCTCTCGCCGATCTTGGTGAGTCGGAGCCAGATGGCGCCGTCGGCCCCGACGATGCGCTGGGCGTCCGCGCCGGTGATCTCCACCGTCGACGTCGCGCCGTTCTGCTCGCGCAGCAGAACGAGCCGGGCCTTGTTGACGGCCGCGGTCGCGTTGCCCATCTCCCAGGCGAGCTTCACGTAGTTGTCGTCGTCGGCGTACCCGATGACACCGCCCTGTTCGTTGTTGGTGGCCAGCGGACGGGAGAAGACGATCCTGGATTCCGCGGCCCAGTCACCGTCGACGTCCTGCACGGCCAGGTTCTTCGCGGTGTTGGTGCTGCCCTGTAGGTCGCCCTGCTGGGCGGTGATGACAAGCGACTCGTCGGCCAGACGCCACCGGCTGTCGTCGGGGCGTACCCACTGCCACTGGGAGCCGAGGGCGGCCGAGCCGAACTCGTCGCTGCCGGTGCTCGTGGTGTTCAGGTCCACCGTGTAGACCGACGTCGCCCCGCCGTTCGTGACGGTCACCCGGGCCTGCCCGGTGGCGCTGCCCGCCTGCTCGACGGCGACGGTGGCGGCGGGGTCGGCGGCCCTGGCGGTGACCGTCGGCACGGCCGTGGTGCCGGCCGGCGTGAGGGCGTTGTAGTGCAGCACCGACGGTGCGAAGGAGGCCAGTGGCTTACCGTCGACGCGCAGGCTCGTCAGCGTCGTGTCGGGCACCAGGTTGAAGACGTAGTTCTTCACGAGCGGGCCGAAGAAGCTCTCCGTCGTGACCTTGACGACCGCCTGCCCGGGGACGCTCGCCGCCTGGGACACGATCTGGTAGCGCGCCTTGCGGTCGGCCGTCCGCACCTTCGTGATGGTGGGGGAGCCCCCGGCGCTAACCGGGATGGTGTACGACGTGTCGGACAGGTTGAAGCCGCCGAACTCCCTGCCGTTCACCACGATCTTGGCCGAGAGGGGCGCGTCGTCGACCGGGATGGCCCGGCCGCTGAACTCCTTCCAGTAGTTCACCGACGTGTCCCGCCAGTCGGCGGCGTCCGTCTCGTGCACGGCCAGCTTGGCGCGGACCTCGGCGAACCGCCGCGCGTCGATGTCGGCCTGGAGCGTCTCCCAGGTCTCCCGCATCCAGGTCACGTACTGCACGCCCATCTGGTAGCGGTAGACCAGCTCGTCCCAGAACGGTCGGCCGCTGTCCATCCGATGGCCCCACGGCACGTGGTGGAACCACATCAGCAGGTTCTCCGGCACCGAGTCGATGTCCCCGTACCGCCGCTGGAGCCGCGGGAAGTACTGGGCGGCGAGATTACTGCCGGTGGGGGAGCGGTCGTAGCCGAGGCCGACGGTGTCGGCCTGGTTGTAGTAGACCGGGCTCCAGTCGTCGCGACCCGCCCAGTCGGCCGGGTCGGGCCGGTAGTGGGCGCCCTCGGCGAACTGGTGGCCGATGCCCAGCGGCGTCTGGTAGCTCACCAGCGCCTCCCACGACCCCATCATCATCTTCCGGATGGTGTCGACGACACGCCTGTCGTTGCTCCAGGTCATCCGGACCCAGTCGGTCGCGATGTCGGTCGAGTCGAGCGTCCAGTTCCATGCCTGCCGGCCGAAGGCGAACAGGTTCGCCTGGGCGAAGTGGTGCCCGGTCAGGTTGTCGGCGTTGCCGAGATTGGCGACCCCCACGATGGCGGTGTCCGGATGGTGCTGGGCGCTCCCGTCGACGATGTCGCCGACGAGTCGTTTCTTGAGCAGCTTCCCGTTCGCGTCGGTCGCGTACGTGTCAGTCTTGAGGATCTCCTCGTACATCGGGCCGAGGTAGGTCAGCATCCAGTTCTGGCCCGTGTACTCCTGGGTGATCTGGAGCTCCAGGGCCTGGTTGGTGTTCTCCATCCGGCCGAACATCGGGTGGATGGGCTCCCGGGCCTGGAAGTCCAGCGGCCCGTTCTTGGTCTGCAGGAACACGTTGTCGGCGAAGCGCCCTCTGCTGCCGTCGGGTTGGACCTCGTCGTCGATCGGCCCGAACTCCAGGTAGGCCCGCTTGAGCCGGTCGTTGTCGACCTCGGCGTTGTAGACGAACGTCCGCCAGTGCACTGTCATCCCGAGTGGCGCGACCGCCGCGCCGATGGCGTTGGCGCCGTCGCCGTGGTCGTACCCGAAGTCCTGTGGCCCCGGCTGGCCCTCCGAGTTGGCCTTCACGGTGAAGCCCATGAAGTCCGGGATGGCGGCCTGGATCTGCTGCGCCCGGCGCTGCCACCAGCCCCGGAAGTCGGTGCCGTACGGGTCGAGTTGGCTGTTGGTCAGCGTGTCCGGTGCGAACCGGGTGTCCGTGGGGGCGGTGTAGCGGATCGACAGCCCAAGCGTGATGCCGTACGGACGCAGCGCGTCGGCGAGGGCCGCCTCCTGCGCGATCCGGGCGCTCGTCAGGTACGCGTTGTCGGCGTTGACGTTGTTGATGGTGATGCCGTTGATGCCCAGCGACGCCAACGCGCGGGCCACGACGACGTAGCGGTCGAGGATGACGGGCAGGTTCTTGTCGGCACTCGCCCCGGTCGCCGCGAAGTTGAAGATCGCACCGCTCTCCCCGTTCAACCCGCCCAGGCCGGAGGCGTTGTTGCCGGCGTAGAGCCGCTCGGTCTCCCAGTTGTTCAGCAGCCGATGCTTGATCTTCGGCGACTCCGCGACCCGGAGGTGGTCGATGGGTTTCTGCGTCTGCAGCAGCCGCAGGAACGCGTAGGTCCCGTAGAGGGCGCCGAGGTCGGTGTTGCCGGCGATGACGGTGAACCGGTCCCTGCCGCGAGACAGCGAGCGGACGAGGTAGCCCTCGTCGCCGACCCCGGCCAGGTCGCGGGCCGGGATGAGGCGGCGCACCAGCGGCGAGCTGGCCGGCGTGCCCACCACGACCGCGCCATCGGGGACCCGGTCGCCGCTGACCTCCGTCACGGGTGTCGCCCGGTCGAGGAGCCCGCCCAGGCCGCGCACCAGCTCGTCGCGGGCCGCGCCGAGCGTGGTCTCGGCCAGCTTCTCGGTGGAGCCGGGCGCCATGGCGAGGTCGGCCGTGTGCCGGTGGACCCGGGTGGCGTCGGCGTTCTCGACCACGACCGACGTGGCGGTGCGGCGGTAGTCGCGCAGCAACTTCGCGTCGCTGACCGGCACGTATCGCAACCACAGGTCGGAGCCGCTGTAGTCGTCCGGCGACTCGGCCGCGGTGGCGGGCGTGGTGGCGACGGCGAGGGTGGCCGCGACCGTGGCGAGCGCCGTGCCGAGCACGATGAGAACTCGCCGCAGCCTGGGCACCGGACCTCGGTTCATTGCCTTCTCCTCTGTTGTCCGATGGGGACGTCGATCGGGACGGCGTACGGACGCAGTGATGCGGATGAATGGGAGGTGCGCCGATCGTGTCCGGGGTGTCGCGGGCTGGGCAAGGAGTTGTCGTTTCTTGTCGCGCGTGCCCTCACCACAGGTGCGCCGCCGGGTTGGGCGTCGGCCGCTGCCGTACCCAGGGCGATCGGGCCCGACCCGGGCTCGGGTTGCGGGGGGCCGTGGAGTGGCGCACCACGAGGCGTACCGGGAGGACCATCGGTCGACCGGTGTGCCCGGGTGCCCCCTCGATCATCGTGAGCAGGTGTCGGGTCGCGGCCGAGCCCTCCGCGTACAGCGGTGCCGCGACAGTGGTCAGCCCGGGTGTGACGATGTCGGCCGCGACGATGTTGTCGAAACCCACGATGCTGACGTCGCCCGGAATGTCGACGCCCCGCTGACCGAGACCGCGGATGAGGCCGATCGCCATCTGGTCGTTGAAGGCGAGGACGGCGGTTGCCGGCCGGGCGCACAGCTCCTCGGCGGCCCGCTCGCCGCCGGCGATGGTCGGACTGAAGGGGCCGATCTGGCGTACCTTGATCTCCAGCTCCATGCCGGCCTCCAGCAGCGACCGCCAGCGGATGCCGTTGGGCCAGGAGGCCTCCGGCCCGGCGACGTACGTGATGTGGTCGTGCCCCAGCTCACCGAGGTGTTCGACGGCCCGGCGCACCCCCCGGGGGTTGTCCGTGACGACGCAGGGCACGTCGGCGATGGCGCGGTTGAGGACCACCACCGGCCGCTGCTTGGCGAACATCCGGATGGCCGAGTCGGACATCCGGCTGCTGGCCAGCACGATGCCGTCGACAGTCGACATGGTGCGTTCGATCGCCGCCCGTTCCAGCCGGTCGGACTCCTGGGCGTCGATCAGCACTGTGGTGTATTCGCTGTCGGTGGCCGCCTCCTGCGCACCGCGCACGATCTCGGCGTACACCGGGTTGGTGATGTCGGCGATGACCAGCGCGATCATGTGCGTGCGGGCGGTGCCGAGGGTGCGCGCCAGGGGGGTGGTCCGATAACCCAGCCGTTCGGCGACCTGCCGGACCCGCTCGGCGGTCTCCGAGTTGACGCGGCTCGGCCTGGAGAAGGCGCGGGACACCGTGGACGGTGAGACGTCGGCTGCGCTCGCGACGTCGTAGATCGTGACCCTCTTGTCGGGCGGCCTGCTGTGGTCGGGCATCTGCATGCTCCTCCCGGCTACGCGCCGTGATCATGGTATGACGGCGGTGCGGACTCGGCAATGCCCCCGCAACATTCCGGTGCCGCCAACGCATTCGCGCGAGGCAATACATGGCAACCCATTGCCGCCGCGGCACGCCGGCTGCCTGAATCAGCGGGATGACACCTGGCGGAGGGAACAGCTCATGGGTATGACGCGGCGCGAGGCTCTCCTGGTCACGGCATCGTCGCTCCTCGTGGGCGCGGTCGGGTGCGGCGCACCGGAGGGTCCCGGCAAGTCCACCGGCGACACCACCGGCGAGGTGCCGCAGCGGCCCGGTCGGGCCGTGACGCTCAACGTCCTCGACGTCGCCGGCAACCTGCAGCTGACCCAGGGGATGATCGACGACTTCGTGGCCAAGAACCCCGACGTGATCTCCCGGGTGACCTACTCGAAGGCACCGGCACCGGAGTTGGCCGGCAAGATCAAGGCTCAGCAGGGCGCGAACCGGGTGGACATCGGTCTCGTGCTGACCGGTGTGGACGGGCTGGCGGCGGGCATCGAACAGGGGCTCTGGCTCGACCTGTTGCCGACGTTCCAGGACCGCCTCGGCGGCATGCGCGACTACCTGGCACCGGCCGCCGCGATGCAGCAGCTCGCCGGCAACGCCGGTGTCACCGTCACCTACTACCCGTCCGGTCCGCTGCTCGAATACCTGCCGGCCCGGCTGGCCACACCGCCGACCAACGCGGCGGCCCTGCTCGCCTGGGCCCGGGCCAACCCCAAGAAGTTCCAGTACGCCCGGCCGGCCAACTCCGGCCCCGGCCGAACGTTCCTGATGGGGCTGCCCTACATCCTGGGCGACGCCAATCCCAAGGACCCCACCGCGGGGTGGGACAAGACCTGGGCCTTCCTCAAGGAGCTGGGCCAGTACGTGGACTACTACCCGTCCGGCACCACCGAGACGATGAAGAACCTCGCCAACGGCACGGCCCACCTGATCGTCAGCACGACCGGCTGGGACATCAACCCCCGGGTGCTCGGCACGGTGCCGAAGGAGGCCAGGATCGCCACGCTCGACGGCTTCCACTGGGTCACCGACGCGCACTACGCCGTGCTGCCCAAGGGCGTCTCGACCGACACGCAGGCGGCGGTGCTGGCCCTGCTGGCGTTCATGCTCACCCCCGAGCAGCAGGCCAAGGCGTACGACGAGGGCTACTTCTACCCGGGCCCGGCGGTGAAGGACGTCGGGCTCACCTCGGCGCCGCAAAAGAGCCAGGACGCGATCCGGGAGTTCGGCCGCCCCGAGTACGAGGCGCTGATCGCCGGCAACCCGACCGAGGTGCCGCTGGACGCGAAGAGCCTGGTGGCAGCGTTCAACCGCTGGGACCGCGAGATCGGCGGCGGGAAGGTCAAGCAGGGATGAGTGCCTTCTCCCAGCTGCGGTTGGACGGGGTGTCCCGTCGGTTCGGCGGTCAGGACGCGCTCACCGACCTGGACCTGACCATCGAGACGGGCGAGTTCATCGCCCTGCTCGGCCCGTCCGGCTGCGGCAAGTCGACGGCCCTGAACTGCCTGGCCGGGCTCCTGCCGCTGACCCGGGGGAGCATCTGGCAGGACGAGCGGCGGATCGACACCCTGCCACCGGAGCGCCGCGGCTTCGGCATGGTGTTCCAGAGCTACGCCCTCTTCCCGCACCTGACGGTGCGGGCGAACATCGCCTTCGGGCTGCGCATGCGGCGGCTGCCGAAGGAGGAGACGCGCCGGCGTACGGCGGAGGCGGTGCGACTGGTGCGACTGGAGGACCACGTCGACAAGCTGCCCGGTCAACTGTCCGGTGGGCAGCAGCAACGCGTCGCCATCGCCCGCGCCGTGGTGTTCGAGCCGTCGCTGGTGTTGATGGACGAGCCGTTGAGCAACCTCGACGCCAAACTGCGGCTGGAGATGCGGACCGAGATCCGCCGGCTGCACCAGTCGCTGGGGCTCACCACCGTCTACGTCACGCACGACCAGGAGGAGGCGCTCTCCCTGGCCGACCGGCTGGTGGTGCTGCGGGAGGGGCGGGTGCAGCAGATCGGGTCACCGCGCGAGTTGCACACCCGGCCGGCGAACTGGCACGTGGCCGACTTCATGGGCTACCGCAACCTGTGGCGGGGCCGGGTGGTGCGGCGCGACGGCGGCCGGGCCACCGTCGAGTCGTCCGGTCAACGCCTGCTCGGCGAGGCCGTGGGTGACCTCGTCGACGGTACGGAGGTGGTGGTCGCGGTACGCCCCGAGGACATCCGCGTCGACGGGGCCGGGGGGACCTCCAACGCCCTGTCGGCGACCGTCGAGGTGGTGGAATACCAGGGCCGCGAGTTGGCGGCCGAGGCGCGTACCGACACCGGCCAGTCGCTGCACCTGCGTACCGAGCAGCGGATCGCGCCCGGCGACCAGGTCAAGCTCGCCGTCGACCCGCAGCGGCTGCTCGTCTATCCCGCCGGCGCCACAGCGGACGCCGACCGTCTCGCGGACGCCCCGGCGGCGACCCGGTGAGCGCCGCCGGGCCCGGCCGACCGGTGGCGCACTGGCAACACCGGCTCGCCGAACGGGGCATCGACCGTCAGCTCCTCCTGTTGGTCCCGGCGCTGGTCTTCGTCATCGCCCTGTTCCTCTACCCGTTCTTCTACGGGTTGACGCTGTCGTTCCAGCCGACCGACGGCGGGCCGTTCAGCGACTACGCCCGGTTCTTCTCCGACGCCTACGAGCGGGGCACGATCTGGATCACGCTGCGGATCGCGCTGCCCGCCGCGCTCCTGAACGTCCTCGCCGCCGTGCCGATCGCCTACCGGATGCGCGGCCGGTTCCGGGGCAAGCGGCTGGTCACCACGCTGCTGGTCGTGCCGATCACGCTCGGCACCGTCCTCACCGCCCAGGGGCTGCTCAACTTCCTCGGCCCGACCGGCTGGTTCAACCGGATCCTGCTCGTCACGCACCTCGTCGACGAGCCGGTACGACTGACCCACAACTACTGGGGTGTGTTCTTCTCCCTGGTGATCACCGGTTTCCCGTTCGCGTTCCTGCTGGTGCTCTCCTACCTCTCCGGCATCGACCCCACCCTGGAACGGGCGGCCGCGACCCTGGGCGCGGACTGGCGTCGCCGGTTCACCCGGATCACCCTCCCGCTGCTGATGCCCGGCCTCGCCACGACGTTCTGCCTGACCTTCGTGCTGGCGTTCAGCGTGTTCCCGTCGGCCGTCCTGGTCGGCAACCCGGCCGGTGAGACACGGGTCATCTCCCTCGCCGCCTACCAGGCGGCGTACGAGCAGTACGACTACCCGTACGCGTCGGCGATCGCCATGATCATGGGCTTCGTCGAGTTGGTCGTCATCGCGGTGGTCCTGGCCGCGCGCAGTCGTTTCTACACGGGCGCCACCGGAGGCAAGGGCTGATGGCAACGACCACCCAGGCCCCACCAGCGCGACCCCCCGCCACAGACGACAGGCGGCGGCGCATCGCCGCCCGGCCGGCCGCCTGGATCGTGTGGGGCGTCGTCATCTTCTTCTTCGTCAACCTGCTGGGCGTCGTGGCGTCCGTGCTGGTCAGCTCGTTCGGCCAGCGGTGGTTCGACACCTGGCTCCCGGACGGCTACACCACGAGGTGGTACGGCCGGGCCTGGGACGAGTTCGCCCTCCTGCAGGTCATCGTCGTGACGCTGGAGGTCTCCGTACTCGTCGTGGGTCTCGCGCTGCTGATCGGCGTGCCGGCGGCCTACGTCCTCGCGCGGCGGTCCTTCCCCGGCAAGCGGCTGATCTTCCTCGTGTTCCTGTTGCCCATCCTCATGCCTCCGATCACGTACGGCATCCCGCTGGCGACGGTCCTCTACAAGTTCGGGTTGGCCGGGAACATGTCCGGGGTGGTGCTCGCCAACCTCGTTCCCTCGGTGCCCTTCGTCATCCTGACCATGACCCCGTTCATCGAGCAGATCGACCCGCGCATCGAGAGCGCCGCGCGGATGTGCGGCGCGGGTCTGCGTACGGTGTTCCTCCGGGTCCTCACGCCGCTGCTCGTGCCGGGCATCCTCGCCTCCGCGATCCTCGTCCTCGTCCGGACCGTCGGCATGTTCGAGCTGACCTTCCTGACTGCCGGGCCGGACTCGCAGACCCTCGTCGTGGCGCTCTACTACTCGATGTCCGCGTCCGGGATCCGGGCGCAGCAGTCGGTCGACGCCATGGCGGTCATCTACACGTCGATGATGCTCGTGTTGCTCGTCGTCGCACTGCGCTACGTCAACCCGACCCAGCTCGTGGCCCAGGTCAAGGAGGACCCCGAGCATTGACGCCCGGCGGCCGGCCCGGTCAGCCGTCCACCACGTCCCGGGACGCCGTGGTGGCCCGCCAGCCGACGCCCGGCCCGGCCGCCACCTCGTCGAGGATTTCGCCCACCCGGCCCACGACCGTGCGGAGTGCGGGCAGCTTCGCGCGCAGGCCGCGATAGGTCGCGGCAAGGGCCGGGTCGACCGCGACCGGCTCGGCGCGGGCGCTCTCGGGACTGAGCTGGGTGACGGCCTCCTGGAGGTCGGCGGCGAGGCCGATCGCGAAGAGCCCGAGCGCCGCCGCACCGAGGGCGGCGTCATCGTCCTCGCCCGCCACCTGGGTCGGACAGTCCAGGACCGCGGCCATCACCGCACGCCACAGCGGAGATCGGAACGCGCCGCCGGCCAGCCGAACGCTGCCGATCGGCGTCAGCTCGGCCAGGCGGTCCCGGACACCGCCGAGGTGCAGGCACACACCCTCCACCGCGGCCCGTACCAGATGACCGCGAGAGTGCTCGCTGCGCAAGCCCAGGTACGCGCCCGGCGGGCCGGGATCCAGCGCCGACGCCCGGTCGGCCCGCAGGTAGGGCAGCATCACCAGGCCGTCGCTGCCCGGGGCGACCCGTTCGGCGAGCGCCAGCAGCTCCGGCGCGGCGAGCTGGTCATCGGACGCCGGGCGGCTGTCGGGGTCGAGGGCGCCACCGGCCCACCGCACCACGTTGCCGCCGTTGTTGACAGTCGCGCCGACCACCCACGCGTCCTCGGTCAGCGCGGCGCAGGAGAAGATCTCCGCCGGGTCGACGAGCGGAGCCGCGACGACCGTCCGCAGCGCCCCGGTGGCCGCGAGCGTCAGACCGGCGACGGTGCTGTCGATCGCCGCCATGCCCAGGCTGCTCGACGGCCCGTCACCCGCGCCCACCACGACAGGTGTGCCGGACGGCAGGCCGACCGCCTGCCCGGCCGCCGAGGAGAGCCGCAACACGCCAGTCGTGGGCAGGACCGGGGGCAGTTGGCTGCCGGACACCCCGACCAGATCGAGTACGCCGGCGCTCCACACCCGCCGGTGCACGTCGAACATGCCGGTGCCGGACGCCGACGACAGCTCGGTCACCAGCGTCCCGGTCAGCCGATGGACCAGGTAGTCCTTCAGGCCGACCCACCACCGCGTCGCGGTGCAGAGGTACGGCTCGTGACGGGCGAACCAGATCAGCTTGCACAGCGGGCTGCCCGGGTGCACGGGCGTGCCGGTGATCCGGTGCAGCTCCCGGCTCTGGCCGGAGACCCGCAGGTCGCGGGCCACCTCCGCAGAGCGCGTGTCCCGTCCGGTCAGCAGCGGCGTCACCGGGCTGAGTGCCGCGTCCAGCCCGATCACGCCGTACCGGGGGGAGCTGACCGCGAGGGCCACGACCTCCGCCCCGGCGATGTCGGCGACACACGCGGACACCGCCGCCAGGGTGGCCGCCACCAGCACGTCGGGGTCCTGCACCTGCCAGCCGGGCAGCGGTTGGAGCAGCGGGTACGCCCGCGTCCGGACGTGTCGGGCGGAGCCGTCCAGCGCGAACGCGCCCACCCGCACGGCGGTGGTGCCCACGTCGACCCCGAGGATGACACGACGCTCCGGCCCCATGAGCACATGGTCGAGCGGTGTTCGACGGGTGGGCAAGCGGTTGCGCACAGTTGCCGTGTCGTGCGGCACGAAACAACCGCCAAGCGCCTCGGCTAGGAACCAGCAGTCAGCTGAGCGCGTTCCGCGAGTGTGGCGCGGGTCAGGCTGGCAGGGGAAAGGGGGCCCACTCGGGATGGTCGTCCCATCGGAGCCAAATCTCGTTTGGCTTTGGTGCCCCGTACACGGGGATAAGCAGTAGTTCCATGGAGGCTTGTGGGGGCACCTCGTCGGCCCGTGTGTCGCCCCTGACTACGCACTTGATGCGGGACTCGTCGATCTCGACGTTCCGTGCTGTGTCAGTACCAATATTCCTTAGCACGTAAGTGTTTTTTGACTTGAGCTCGCACCACCAGGCGACGTAGCCCGGTTTGGGGGAGGTCAACGCCTCGCGGGCGGCGCTCGTGTCGACGGGGAGACGGGACTCCCCCGCTTCCTCCCTGGCAGCCTCGAACGCGGCTTCGGCTAGCTCGACCTGGCGTTCGGCGGCGGCAGCCTGCCTAACCGCAGCCTGGGCTGAGATCTCAGAAGCCGATGCGGAAGTCTTGGCGTGCTTCAAGGCCCGCCAGGCAACGCCCGCGGCTCCTACCGACACTGCGAAAGCAGCCCACGCCGGCGCGTCTCCCCAGTCCACGGTCACGGGAGCAAGTATGGGGTGAGGTGTCCAGGCGGCGAGTGCTGCGGCCTCACGGCATCGGTACCAACGATGCGAGACTTTCTCGCGCCGGGGGCGCTCCGCGTTCGGGTACGGGCTGACCTCAGGCTGGAGTGTCGTCCTCGGACGGGCGCGGCTGGCGGTACTTCTTGATCCACGCTTCGACGTCCTCGGCCAACCAGACCTTCGTTCCCCGTAGCTCCTGGTACGGCTTCGGGAAGGTGGGGTAACGGGCGAGCTGCTGGAACCGCTGCCGTGAGACGCCCAGGCGCTCGGCGATCTCGTACGGCCCCATGAGCTGCCCCGGCCCTCGGTCCATAGCCCGAACGTAGAGCGACCCGCCCTTGCCTTTTGGCAATTGCCAGTTGACTAATCCGACCGAGGCGGCGACCGTGGACGGATGACCCGACAAGTGCCCTATGGCGAATACCTGGCGGCGGTAGCGATGACCCTGGCTCGCCGGCATCGGCCGGTGTGGTCGTGGATCAAGTGGCGCAACGTCTGCAGGTGTGGGAGCGAGCTGCCGTGCCGAGCCAGACACCGGATCCCGATCAACCGGGGTCACTGGCCGGGTGAGAGCCGATGACCGCACACGGGTCGGTCCTGCCGCTGTGGCTGTGCGAGGGATGCGACAGGCCCTGGCCGTGCGCCACGCGCCGAGGGGAGTTGCTGGATGAGTACGCCACGTCGCCGGTCGCACTGGCCGGCTACCTGGGATCGCACCTCGCCGCAGCCATGCGGGACATGTCCTGGGCTCCCGCCGACACCGTGTACCGCAGGTTCCTCGGGTGGTTGCCGTGAAGCCGGGAGACGTCGTGCTGATCGGGGCCGCCTGCTCGGTGCAGTTCTCGGGCGACCGGGCGCTGATGCTGCGTCTGGTGTCGATCGGCGAGACCGACCCGTACAACGACTGGATCTGGCTCACCGGGTACGTGCTCGACGCGAAGGGGCTGGCCACGGCCAAGCGTGAGCTGTACGTCCTGCGGGCCGGGTTGCGCATCCAACGGCGCGTGCAGCCGGGGCTGTCCAGTTCGCGCGTGATGGCCTGAGAGCGTGCCGGTTCGCAACCGGCCTTGGCCGCGCACGACGTCCATGAAGGAAGCGGGGAACGGGGTGCGGGCGGTGCGCCATGTGGCGGGGTTGCACCATGGCTTCCGTGGACGCCTTCGCCGGGCGTGAAGGGGATCGCTGTCATCGGGCGTAGAGGGGTGTCAGACGCATGACGCTCCCTGGAGGACAACAATCCATGACCGGAACCGTCTCGTGACCGGGCCACCCGTGTGTGCGGTCGCTCCCGGCTCCCTGGCCGGCACCGACCCGCCCGACGACCTCGGCGCGGTGGCCGACGTCGTCCTGATCAGGCTGTCGCGCGCCGAGCCGGAGAGGTTCGCGCTGCTCTTCGACAGGTACTACCCGGAGATCCACCGGTTCGCCGCGAACCGGCTCGGCCCGGCCGCCGCCGACGACCTGGCGGCGGAGACCTTCCTGATCGCCTTTGCCAAGCGGACCCGATTCGATGCGGGAGACCCCGCCGACGACGCTGCCCCGGCCGAGCGCGCACCGGGCGGGCACGTCCGGGCGTGGCTGTACGGCATCGCCACGAACCTCGTCCGCCGCCAGCGGCGGAGCGAGCGGCGGCGCTACCGGGCAATGGCCCGGGCACCGCAGGACCAGTCCGTCGTCGGTCACGACGAGCGGATAGCCGCGATGGTCAGTGCGCAGAGCGTGCACCGCGATCTGGCCAGGGCACTGGCCGCACTCTCGGCCCGGGACCGGGACGTACTCCTGCTCGTCGCGCTCGGCGAACTCACCTATCACGAGGTCGCGGCAGCCCTGGAAATTCCGTACGGCACGGTCTGTTCCCGGCTCAGCCGGGCGCGTCGCAAGGTGCGCGAGGCGCTTGGCGACACCGATCCGAGCGGCCACGATCGAGACCTGGGGGACCTGTGATGGACGACGTGCGGATGATTCGCGACGTACTGGGGAAGGCTCCGGCACCGTCCGCCGACGCGACGGCGCGGGCGAGGGCGGCCCTGCTCGTGCAGGCTCGGGCCGAATCCGCGGCGGGCACCGTGGCGTCGCCGTGGCGTCGCCGTGTCGCAGCGGTGCGTACCCGGCCGGCGGGCCGCAGCGACCGGCTCGGCGCTCGGTGGTGGCACGTGTCGCTCGGCGGGCTCGGCATCTCGGCTGCGGTTGCCACGGCGCTTGTCGTGCCGGCGATCCTCGGGCCGGCGACGGTTCCCGCCGGCCCGGACCGGGGTGGGGTGGGCAGCCTCCCCGCCACGGTCCCGATCGGCGATGGCGACGACGCCGGGACGGTGCTGCGGCTGGTCGCCGCGAACGCCCGGCTCGACCGGGCCGTCGAGGCCCGGCCAGGGCAGTTCATCTACCGGGTGGGCGAGGAACGGTCCCTGTCGCTGATCGGCGATATCGACGGTGCCGGGCCGCTGGCCAGGGTCTGGGTGGCTCGCCGGCACGAGATGTGGTACACCGTGGAGGGCCTGCGGACGGCGCGGATGCGCATCACCGAGGGGGTCAGCCGTACCCCGCTGACCCCGGCCGACGCCAAGCTCGCCCGCGAACTCGGGTACGACCTGACCGCCCCGCCGGAGGTCGAGGAATACGGGCCGGCGCCCGACTACCAGCCGCCCGCCGACTGTGCGAGCTGCCCGGCGGTCCGGGACCCGGGCGACGTCTACCGGCCGACGCCGGCGTACCTGGCGAGCCTGCCGACCGATCCGGCCCGGCTACTTGCCACCCTGCGGGAGGCGGTCGGCGACCAGAACAAGCACTCTCCCGACGCACAGGTCTTCACCAGGGTCCTGGACCTGCTTCGGGAGGTCGCCCCGATCATGCCTCCCGACGTTCGGGCGGCCCTCTACCAGGCGGTCGCACTGATTCCCGGAGTCGAACGGGTCGAGGGCCGGGTCGAACTGGCTGGTCGGCAGGGTGTCGCGATCGGCCGCGCCGGTGAGTCGACCGGGGACGAGACCCAGCGGGAGGAACTGGTCTTCGACACCGCGGGGCGTGAACTGCTCGGCTTCCGTTCGGTGCAGATCCGGACGGCGCGCGGCATACCGGCCGGGACCGTGGCGGCAGTACAGGTGCCCACGTTCACCATCGTCGACCAGGTCGGTGAGGTCCGATGACCGCCGGGAAGAGCTGGTTCCGGGTCGGCGGTGGACGGCGACTACTGGCCGTCGCACTGACCGTGGCGTCGCTCCTCACGGTTGTGCCGTCGTACGCGGCGGCCGGTGCCCCTTCGGCCGGATCGACGCGGGCAGTCGGCGACGGCGCGACGACCGGTGCCGGGCGGGGCGTGCCGAGGACCGCCGGCACGGTGACGCTGATAACCGGGGACGTGGTCCGGCTGGATCCGGAGGGCGAACCCTCGGTTGCGCCGGCTGCCGGGCGGGACGGGACCGCTCCGGTCCGGCCCCGGGCCGTCTCGTACGCCCGCTACCAGCGTGACGGCGCCTGGTACGTGGTCCCGACCGACGCCGTACCCCTGCTCCGGGCGGACCTGCTCGACGAGCGACTGTTCGACGTCACCGGCCTGTTGGCTCAGGGGTACGACGACAGCGCCAGTCCGGTGCTGCCGTTGCTGGTCCAGTACGCCGACCCCGGCCAGGCCCGGCGGGCGGTCCCGTTGGCGGGAACGAGGGCCCGCCGGGTGCTGCCCGGGTTGAACCTGACCGCGAACGACCAGCCGAAGGCGACGGGGGCCCGGTTCTGGGCGGACCTGGTCCGCCAGGCGAACCCGGCGGCCCGGAGCATCCGCGGCGGCGTCCGGAAGGTGTGGTTGAACGCCCGTTACCGGGCGAGCCTGCATCGGAGCGTCCCGCAGATCGGCGCGCCCACGGCGTGGCAGGCGGGCTACACCGGCAGGGGTGTCACTGTCGCGGTCCTCGACTCCGGATACGACACCGACCATCCGGACCTGGCCGGTCGGGTGTCGGCGGCGCAGGACTTCACCGGGACGGGGAGCGTCGAGGACCGGTTCGGCCACGGCACCCACGTGGCGGCGACCGTCGGGGGCTCGGGGGCGGCCGGTCGGCATCGCGGTGTCGCCCCGGACGCGAAGCTGGCGGTGGGCAAGGTCCTCGACGACTCCGGCGATGGAGCCGAGGAGTGGATTCTCGCCGGCATGGAATGGGCGGCCACGAAGGCCGGTGCGAAGGTGGTGAACCTGAGCCTCGGCGGCGCCCCGAGCGACGGCACCGACCCGGTCAGCCAGGCGGTCGACCGGCTCAGCGCGGAACACGGCACCCTCTTCGTGGCCGCCGCCGGAAACAGGGGGGCGTACGCGCCGGTGTCGGCTCCGGCCAGCGCCGACGCCGCGCTCGCGGTCTCCAGTGTGGACCCCGCCGATCGGATCAGCGAGTTCTCCAGCCGGGGACCCCGGGTCGGGGACGGGGCACCGAAACCCGAGCTGGCCGCGCCGAGGGAGGCGATCCTGGCCGCCCGGGCGACCGGGGCGTACCCGGGGATCGCCGGCCACCCCGACCACGTGCCACTCTCCGGCACCTCGATGGCCGCACCGCACGTTGCCGGGGCGGCGGCGATCCTCGCGCAGCGGCACCCCGAGTGGACCGGTGCGCAGCTCAAGGCGGCCCTGGTCGGCGCCGCCGCGCCGGCCCGGGAGTCCCGGGTCTTCGACGTCGGCGCCGGCCGGATCGACGTGGCCCGGGCCGTCACCCAGCCGGTGCGGGCCGAGGTGGCGTCCCTCGCCATGGCTCTGCCCTGGGGGGCGCCGGGCGGCACCCGGCAACTGACCTACCGCAACGACGGGTCGACGCCTGTCACGCTGCGGCTGGCGCTGAGCCTGGCCGACACCGCCGGCCAGCCGGCCCCGCCGCAGCTGGCGACGCTCGGCGCGAGGACCCTCACCGTGCCGGCCCGGGGCAGTGCCGCCGTCCCGGTGCGGTTCGCCGGGCGGCAGCGGGCCGGGACGTACGGCGGGGTCGTGGTCGCCACCGCCGGTGCGACGAGCGTGCGCACCCCGGTCGGGGTACGGCAGGCCGCCGAGACGCACGAGGTCACCGTCCGACTGCTGGACCAGCAGGGCCGGCCCAGCGACAGCGGCGCCACGATGGTGGTCGGCATCGACGCCCAGAACGCCGGTTTCCGGGACTTCGTGTCCGGATCGGGTTCGGTGTCGGTGCCCGCGGGGCGGTACGCCCTGCTGTCCAGCGTCTATCTGCCGCCACCGCCGAACGGCGGGCTCCGGACCGCCGTACTCGGTTATCCGGGTCTGACACTTGCCGACGACACCACGGTGACCCTGGACGCCCGGTGGGCCCGGGCGGCACCGCTGGGCGTGGCCGACGAGCCGGCGGCGACCGAGGGGCTGCGCGATATCGTCATCGGCGCGCGGTGGTCCGGCGACCCGATCAACACCGGCATGTTGAACATCGTCGAACCGGGCTTCGGTGAGGTGCTGGTGGGCAGCGCACCCGGGGTGAGCGCGGAGGAGTTCAGCCTCACCGACATGGCGGTTCTGGAACGGCCGATGCTGCAACTGTCGGCGACCGCACCGGAACGGTTCCCGGTTCGGGTCGGCTGGCTCTGGAAGCCCGGGCCGACACCACCCTTCGAGGGGACCGCGCGACTTCCGGTCGTCCGGCTCGTGGTCGGTCCGACCGGCGAACTGCCCGACGTGGACGTGGCAGACGCGCTCGCCGTGCTCACCTCCTCTGCCGATGAGGCGGAACCGTTCGCACTGGCCCCGGTGGTACGCCAGCTTCAGCAGCGGGGCGCCCGGATGGTGTTGATGGCGACCGGGCAGTTCGGGTGGCCGGGCGAGCCACTCGCCCTGCCGACAATCAGCTCGGGACCCGGACACCCGGGGCTGGACCGATTCGTCGAACTCGCCGGTGCGGGGACACTCACCGCGACCGTGACCGGAAAGCCGGTCAGTCCATACCGTTACCAGCTTGGCTACCAGGTTCGGGGCGGGGTCCCGGCGGACCTGGCGTACCGGCCGACGACCGGGGAACTGGCCGCCGTCCCGACCAGTTACCACGACGCGGGCGAGGGGGTACGGCAACTCCGCGCGAGTCTCCGGCTCGGTGACGAGCACTACGGGTTGTTTGCGTCGATGCCGGTGTTCGCGCCACTGCGGCGTACCGAGTACTACACGCCCGGCAGTTGGCGGATCTCGCTCGGAAACGACATCTTCCCGGCGGTGGCGAGGACGGAGCTGAGGCTGCGGCCGGGGGCCAACTCGGCGGCTAGTTGGGATAAGGCGGTGGTGGGGCCGGCGTTGACCGGGCCGACCGTGGACAACGTCGGCAAGCCGTGGGTGAGCCGACAGGGGGACGTGGTCGACGTGATGTTGCCGATGTTCACCGACTCCAGCGGCCATCCGAGACCCACCGACGCGTTCGATGACGGCACCACGGGCAGCACCAGCCTGTACCGGAACGGGCAGCTTCTCGGCACCGTCGCCGAGCCCGGCCGGGGGCAGTTCGTCGTACCGGCCGCAGCTGCGACGTACCGGCTCACCGCCTCGGCGACGCACCACTCGCCGACCTGGCGGTCGAGCACGACGGTCAGCGGGTCGTGGACCTTCCGGTCCGCCACGGCATCGGGCCGGCAGCCACTGCCGCTGCTGGGCATGCTCCTCGACGCACCTGTCGACCTGCGCAACACCGTGTCGGTCGGTGACCGCCGACCGGTGCGGATGTCGGTGCACCGGCAGGACGGGGTGGCCGGGCGGCCGGTGGTGACGGTGACTGTCGCCGCCTCCTACGACGACGGCCGGAGCTGGCACGCGGTGCCGGTCAGCCGGGACGGTGCAAGCTGGCTGGCGTTGGTGCCACACAGCCGGGCCGGTCACGTGTCGCTGCGGGCGAACGCCGCCGACGCGGACGGCAACGCGGTGGAGCAGACGGTGCTCCGGGCGTACCGGGTCGGCGGCTAGCGCGGTGGGTGGGGATTCCGTCGGTCCGGCGGTGGCCGCGGAGTCCCCACCGTCTCCGGCCGTGGGCAACGGGGCCGTCCGATGCCCGACGACGAACGGACCCGCTGGCCGGTCACGTAACGCCCGGGGGCGCTCAGACCAGGAACTCCTCCCGCATCCGCGCGCCCAGGTTGATGCCGCCGACGGCCCGTGGCCCGGCCGGATCGTGCACGGCGACCGTGTTGTTGCGGCGCATCAGCTCCCGGACGGCGGGCGGCAGCCGCGGCGGGTCGTCCATGGCCGCGAGGACCTGCCCGGCACTGGAGATCAGTCGATCGGCCAGGGCGGCGGCGTCGGTGTCCACCCGCACCCGGCCGTACTCCCAGCCGGCGGTGGTCAGGTCGAGCACCTCGAACACCCGGGTCAGCAGCGGGTTCGGGTCGGTCACCCGGTCGAGCCGGGGTGCCCGGCTGCCGACCACCGTGACAGCGGCGGCCACCTGCGCGTACGGGTGGAAGCCGGACGGCAGCGCGAACAGCGGCCAGCGCAGTGCGGGACCGGCCTCCCGCCACAGCGGCCGGTAGTTGCGGCGGTGCACCAGCAGCCGCCGGCCCGTCCGCCGGTGGATCTCCTGTGCCTGGGACTGCAGGTCCACGTGGGCCTCGTCGGCGACCTGACCCACGATCTGCGCCGCCACCACCAGGCCGTCGTCGCTGTCCAGCGTCGTGGTGAGCGCCTCGACCTGCTCGGTGAACCGGATCCGCGCGTGGGGGCCGTACCGGGTCTGCACGTCGTGCAGCAGCGCCTGCTGGCGTCCCGGATCGAGCTGGACCCGCCTGCCGCCCAGCAACCGCCGGAGCCAACGCATGTCGCCTCGTTTCAGCAGAGCCGTCGTCGGACGGCGGCAATGTTAGTGCGTCGGCCCCACCCCGTGTGCCGACGGGTGCCCCCGGACCGCGTTGACGATCATCGACGGCGGGGCGTGACGAGTCCCGACTCGTACGCCCACACGACAAGTTGGGCGCGGTCACGGCAGTGCAGCTTCGCCATCGCCCGATTGACATGTGTCTTGGCGGTCAACGGGCTGATCACCATCCGCGCGGCGATCTCGTCGTTGCTCAGCCCGCCCGCGACCAGCTCGACGATCTCCTGCTCGCGGGCGGTCAGCACGTCACGCCCGGCCGCCGGCTCGGCCGGCGGTGGGCCGGACACGAACTCGCTGATGAGCGTCCGCGTCACGGCCGGTGCGAGCAGTGCGTCGCCGCGAGCCACGACGGCGATGGCCTGGAGCAGGTCGGCCGGGTCCGCGTCCTTGAGCAGGAAACCGCTGGCACCCGCGCGGAGGGCGGCGAAGACGTACGAGTCGAGCCCGTAGTTGGTGACGATGAGGATGTGGATCGCGGCGAGGTCGGGATCGGCGGCGATGCGGCGGGTGGCTTCGATGCCGTCGAGTCCCGGCATCTGCACGTCCATGAGCACCACGTCCGGGCGCAGCCGTCGCGATAGGTGGACGGCGGAGGCACCGTCGGCGGCCTCGCCGATGACCTCCAGGTCGTCCTCGGCGTCGAGCAGGGCCCGGAATCCGGCTCGCATCAGGGCCTGATCGTCGGCGAGCAGAACCCGGATCATCGGGACTCCGCGACGCGCTGAGCGGGCTGGACCGCACGCGAGCGCGCGGTCCTGCCGGGGCCGTCCAGCGGGAACGCGGCCCGTACCGTGAATCCGTGGTCGTCGTTGGCGGCGGCCCGCAGGGTACCGCCGAGCCCGGTCACGCGTTCCCGCATGCCGCGCAGGCCCACGCCCGGTGTGACCGGGTGAGCCGGCGACGCGTGGCCGTCGTCGGTGACCGAGACGGTGAGCTGCGCCGGGGCGTACTCGACGTGGACGTGTGCGGTGGCGGGGCCGGCGTGGCGGGCCACATTTGTCAGTGCCTCCTGGACGACCCGATACCCGGCCTGGTCGATCTCGGCGGGCAGGTCCCGTGCCGGGCCGCTGACGGTGACGTGCACCAGCACGCCGGCAGCCTGGGTCCGTTCGACGAGCTCGTCCACCCGGGCCAGCCCGACGTGGTCCTCGTCGGCGGGCGAGCGCAGGACGTCGAGCGTGGTGCGCAGTTCCCGCATCGCGGCGCTGCTGGCCTCCTGGATCGCCAGCAGGGTGGCCGACGGCTGCTCGCCGTGTTTGCGCGCGAGGTGCACCGCGATCCCGGCCTGCACCTTGATCACCGAGATGCTGTGGGTCAGGGAGTCGTGCAGGTCGCGGGCGATGCGCAGACGCTCCTCCCCGGCGCGCCGCAGCGCCATCTCCTCGCGGGTGCGTTCGGCCTCGATCGCCCGCTGCTCGACCTGTTCCAGGTACGCCCGGCGCTGCCGCGCCACGAGCCCCGCGACGTTTGCCGCCACGAACCAGCCCAGCAGCAGAGCCGTCCGCTCGGCGACCAGGTCGCCCGGTCGGCCGGCGGGCGCCATTGAGATGTCGCGGGTGAGGAAGCTACCGAGGAAGACGAGGCTGGCCACGGCGGCGGCCGCTCGGCGCCCCCGCCAGGCGGCGACGTAGACCGCGCTGAGCACGGGAAACGCGGCGGACACCCCGGGGTGCACGCGGACGTGGACGGCCAACATGGCGACGGTGACCACGGCCAGTGCCACCACCGGATACCGCCGGCACACCGCCAGGGCGACTGCCATGGCCAGGACCAGGGCGACGTCGAGCGCACCGACCGTGGCGGCGTCCGGGGTGAGCGCGGCGTTGCCGAGCAGGAGGCCGCCGAGGACCAGGCCACCGAGGGCGTACGGCAGATCGCGACGCATCGCCGAACTGTAGAACGGGTTGTCCGGGTGCGACATCCACCGACCGCGGTAGCCGGACGTACCGCGGACGCGGTAGCGCCGACCGGCCAAGTGCCTGCGGCGGCACGACGTTTTCCCAGCTCGCCGGGACGATCATCGAGCCCATGACATACCGCTTCACCACCCCAGTGAGAGCGTCGGCCGCGACCGGCCGGACCGCGCAGGTCTACCGGCAGATGTCGGACGACTTTTTCGGGCCGCTGCCCACCTTCCAGGTGCTCGCCGCCGTGCCGGAGGTGCTGGCCGCGACCTGGGCACTGATGCGTGAGGCGCTGCTCGCCGGCGACGCGTCCCGGGTCGAGCGCGAACTCGTCGCGGCGGCGGTGTCCCGGGCCAACCGCTGTCAGTTCTGTGTCGACTCGCACGCGATGCTGCTGCACGCGCTGGGCCAGCCGAAGCTGGCCGAGGCCATCGTCCGGGACGGGACACCACCGCAGCCGGGGTACGCCGCGCTCGTCGGTTGGGCGCAGGCGAGCCGTAACCCCACCGCGTCCGCCTGGGCCAGCCCGTACCGCCCGGAGGTCACCGGCACCCTGCTCGCCTTCCACTTCATCAACCGGATCGTGTCCGCGCTGCTCAACCCCGATCTGCTCCCCGGCGGCCTGCAACGCTCCCCACTGGTGCGTTCGGTCGGCGGCTGGCTCTCCGCGAAGACCGCCCGGGAACCGAAGGAACCCGGCCGGAGCCTCGCGCTCCTGGACGCGGGTACGGCGGCGGCACCCGGTTGGGCGGGGGACAGCCCGGTCGGCGTCGCCTACGCGGCCCTGACGGACGCCGCCACACGGGGCGGGGGCCTCCTGGGCGACGTGGCGCGCCAGACCGTCACGGCCACCGTGC
This sequence comes from Micromonospora sp. NPDC049171, assembly GCF_040648275.1. Classification (NCBI taxonomy): domain Bacteria; kingdom Bacillati; phylum Actinomycetota; class Actinomycetes; order Micromonosporales; family Micromonosporaceae; genus Micromonospora; species Micromonospora sp. NPDC049171. Next base: position 29,324 of record NZ_JBEZDJ010000003.1, on the reverse strand, counting down.
GGTGGGAGGACGGGCGGTTTCCGGCCCGGCCCGCGGACTGGGCCGTCGACCTGGTCCGGGACGTGCCGGGCGCCGATCGCGTCGGCACGAGGATCGCCCTGCTGGCGGCGTTCGCGCCGAGCGCGATAAGCGTCGGTGACGTCGCTCTCTGGCGGTTGTCCCACCCCGGCGACGCCGACCTCGTACGGCTCGTCGCGTACGGGGCGATCACGGCCACCGAGCACATCGCCCAGGCGCTGACCTCGGCGCACCTCTAGGAGAGACCACCATGCGTAAGGCATTCGTCGGCACCAGTGCCCTGTTGCTCGTCGCGTTCGTCCTGCAGTTCGTCTTCGCCGCCGTGGGTGGGTTCACGAAACCCGTGGGCGACGACTCGTACACCCTGCACAGCGTCAACGGCATGGCGGTCATCCCGGTCCTCACCCTGCTCACCGCGCTGTGCGCGGCACTGGCCAGGGCGCCGGGTCGGCTCATCGGCCTGGCGCTCCTGCCGATCGGTCTCGTCGTCCTGCAGGCGCTCCTCGCCACGCTTGCCAACGCGGCCACCGACGCGGCGGGCGTCAGCACCCCGCTCGGCCCGATCATCGGTGGGCTGCACGCCCTCAACGGGATCATCGCCGTCCACGTCGTGGTCGCGGTCCTGCAGGGGGCTCGGAAGCTGACCGGCCCGCAGCCGGCCGACTCCGCCGGCGACGTCGTACGCAGCGGGGAGCCGGCATGACCACCGGCTCGCTGCTCGTGGTCGACCTCGTGATCGCGGTCCTCGCGGCCGCCGGTTGGCTGGGTGGCGGCGCCGCGGCGGCCGTCCGGCGCCGCCCGCTCGCGCTGGCGCTGGCGGCCGTCGCGCTGCTCGCCACGCTCGCCCGCGCGATCACCATCACCGCGCTCGCCCGCGCCGGTTGGTGGTTCGCGGCGGAGAAGGTCCTCGTGGCCGCCCCACTGTCGCTCGCGGCGGTGGCCGCGGCCGGGCCGCGGTGGCGAGCGGTCCCGGGCGACATCCGGTCCGTCGCGCCTGCGCTCCTCTTCGCCGGGTACGCCACGAGTGGCGCCCTGCTCGTGACGGTCCTGCACGGCTACCCGGCGTCGGTGGGCGCGGGACTGCTCGCGGTCGCCGGGGCCGTCACGGCGACGGCCGTGTCCTGGCGCGCTCTGGGTGTGCGCCCGTCCCGGCTGCTGTCCCGGGTGGCCCTCGTGGTGGCGGTCGGCGCGCTGGTGACCGGAGTCGGGCTGACCGTCGGCCCGGACGCCACGCCCGCCGTACCCCATGACCATGGTTTTCGGGACGCGCGGACCAGCGACGAACCGACCCGGCGGTTCACCCTCACGGCCGGGACCGCCACGGTGCGCGCGAGTGGCCGGGACGTCGCGGCGTGGGCGTTCAACGCCCAGGTACCCGGGCCGGAGCTGACCGCCACCGTCGGCGACGTGGTGGAGGTGACGCTACGCAACCGGGACATCGGGCGCGGCGTCACGCTGCACTGGCACGGGTACGACGTGCCGAACAGCCAGGACGGGGTGCCGGGCGTGACCCAGACGGCGGTGCGGCCCGGCCAGGAGTTCGTCTACCGGTTCCGCGCCGACCAGGCCGGGACGTACTGGTACCACACGCATTCGGTCTCCGACGTCGGCGTGCGGATGGGCCTCTACGGAGTCCTGGTGGTCCGCCCAGGGCCGATGGCCGGCCTCGACGTCACCGTGCCGGTGCACACCCTCTCCGGCCTTCCGCTGCCCGCACCACGAGTGGAGCCGGTCCAGACGGGCGTGCCCGTGCGGCTGCGGCTGGTCAACACCGACAGCACGACGCACCGCTACGCCCTGGCCGGGACGGCGTTCCGGGTCGCCGCGATCGACGGCTCCGACCTGCGGGGTCCGACGTCGCTCGTGGACACCGCGGTGCTGATCCCGGCCGGGGGGCGTTACGACCTGGTCTTCGACGCGCCGGCCACGCCTGTGGCGTTGTTCGTCGACGGACGGGCGGTCTACTCGACCGGGCCGGTGTCGGCGGCGACGGGCGACTGGCCGGTGCTGGATCCGCTCGACTACGGCACCACCGTCGCGGTGCCGTGGTCCCGGTTCGACCGGACCTTCACCCTGGTTCTCGATCGTGGCCTCGACCTGCACGACCTGCTGCCCCGCTACGCGCACACCGTCAACGGCGCGGCCGACCCGGACATCCCGCCGCAGGTCGTCCGCCTCGGTGACGTCGTCCGGTTCACGATCGTCAACCGGTCGCCGACCGTGCACCCGTGGCACCTGCACGGCCACCACGTCCTGGTGCTGTCGCGCGACGGGCGGCCGGCGGCCGGCAGCCCGTTGTGGCTGGACTCGTTCGACGTCCGGCCGGGCGAGGTGTGGGAGGTGGCGTTCCGGGCCGACAACCCGGGGGTGTGGGCCAACCACTGCCACAACCTGGCGCACGCCGACGCCGGCATGACGATGCACCTGATGTACGCGTGACCCGCCCGACCGGCACCGGAGATCGAAACCCGCCACTTCGAGGTTGAGGGTATGGGAGCGCTCCCGTAACATACCTGTCGCGGCCTGTTAACGCTCACAAAAGCCACCGAGCCAGCGACCACCGCCAATGTACGGGCCGCCGTCCCCTCAGGAGGGTGTTCTATGACCAGATCCAGATACACCAATGTCGGTCTGGCGTCGGCCGGCGTTGCCCTACTCGTGTCGGCGTCGGTTGTCGCGGCGCTGCCGGCCGGTGCCGCGGCGGCGGGCTGTTCGGTGAACTACGCCGTCTCGTCGCAGTGGCAGGGCGGCTTCGGCGCCAACGTGTCGATCACCAACCTGGGTGATCCGGTGACCAGTTGGACGTTGACGTGGTCGTACGCGGCCGGGCAGACGGTCACGCAGGCGTGGAACACGTCGCTGACGCAGAGCGGCTCCGCGGTCACCGCGAAGAACGTGAGCTACAACGGCTCGATCGGCACCAACGCCACCGTGTCGTTCGGTTTCAACGGATCGTGGACGGGCAGCAACCCCGCGCCGACGAGCTTCGCCCTGAACGGCGTGACGTGCGGTGACGGCACGCCGCCGACGACCCCGCCGCCGACCAGCCCGCCCCCGACGGATCCGCCGCCGACGAGCCCGCCGCCGACCACTCCACCGCCCACCACGCCGCCCCCGACGACCCCGCCGCCGACCCCGTGCGACCTGCCCTCGACGTACCGCTGGTCGTCGACGGGCGTGTTGGCCACCCCGAAGTCGGGTTGGGTGTCGCTGAAGGACTTCACCGTGGCGCCGTTCAACGGCCAGCAGCTCGTCTACGCGACCACGCACGACTTCGGCAAGAGCTGGGGTTCGATGAACTTCAGTCTGTTCTCGAACTGGTCGCAGATGGCCTCGGCCACCCAGACCGGGATGAGTTCGGGGACGGTGGCGCCGTCGTTGTTCTACTTCGCGCCGAAGAACATCTGGGTGCTCGCCTACCAGTGGGGTGGGCCGGCGTTCTCCTACCGGACCTCGACCAACCCGACCAACCCGAACGGCTGGTCGGCGCCGCAGACGTTGTTCACCGGGAGCATCACCGGTTCCGGCACCGGGCCGATCGACCAGACGCTGATCGCCGACGACACGAACATGTACCTGTTCTTCGCCGGTGACAACGGCAAGATCTACCGGGCCAGCATGCCGATCGGGAACTTCCCCGGCAACTTCGGCAGCAGCTACACGACCATCATGAGCGACACGCAGAACAACCTGTTCGAGGCCCCGCAGGTCTACAAGCTGAAGGGTCTGAACAAGTACCTCATGATCGTCGAGGCGATCGGCTCGACCGGCCGGTACTTCCGCTCGTTCACGGCCACCAGCCTGAACGGTTCGTGGACGCCGCAGGCCGCGTCGCAGAGCAACCCGTTCGCCGGCAAGGTCAACAGTGGTGCCACCTGGACCAACGACATCAGCCACGGTGAGCTGCTGCGCACCAGCGCCGACCAGACCATGACTGTCGACGCCTGCAACCTGCAGTTGCTCTACCAGGGTCGTTCGCCCAGCTCCGACGGCACCCCCTACGGCCTCCTGCCGTACCGGCCGGGTCTGTTGACCCTGCAGCGCTGACCCTGCCTGACCGCGAAACGGGCGGGCTCGGCGTTACGCCGAGCCCGCCCGATCGTGCGTCGGCCTGGCACCACTCGGAGGTTTCGGCCCACTTCTGGCGGGGCCGGCCCGCACTTGCGAGACACGCCCGGAGTCCGGGACCCGATCGTCGCGCACCGCGCTTCCCACCCTCGGGGTGCGAAACGCCGAAGTCGTCCCGAGGGACGGACGCTGACGGCAGAGTTTGGGATGATGCGCCGGTCTAACTGCGACATCACCTGAACTGAAGGGATTCCCCCGATGGCACCTGTCATCTCCACGCTGTTCATCTCGGCCGACGGTGTGGCCGAGATCGACCCCGACTGGCACTTCCCCTACTTCGACGACAACATGGGCCGCGCCGTCACCGAGGACTACGACACCGCCGACGTGCTGCTGATCGGCCGGGAAACCTACGACAGCTTCGCCGGCGCCTGGCCCGGCCGGGAGGCCGCGGGCGGGGAGGACGCGCCGTTCGCCAAGCAACTCGGCGACATGCGCAAGGTCGTCGTCTCCCGCCAACCACTGGAGTTCTCCTGGCGCAACTCGGAGCTGATCGCCGGTGACCTCCTCGACGCCGTCCGGTCGCTCAAGGCCGACGACGGGGTGCGCGGCATCCTCATCCCCGGGTCGATCTCCGTCGTGCAGCAGTTGCTCGCCGCCGGGCTGGTCGACGAGCTGCGGCTGCTGGTGCACCCGGTGGCGGCGCGCAAGGGCCGCAGGCTGTTCGACGAGGGTGACACGGCGTACCACCTGCGGGTGGTGGCGACCGAGGTGTTCCCGACGGGTGTGCTCCGGGTGATCTACGCCCCGGGCGCGGCGCCGGGTGCGGTCGGCTACGACGACGTCAAGGACCAGGTGCCGGCCGGACAGTAGCCGCCCTTCGCGAAGAGCGTCGTAGGCCCGTGTGACGATCGGCGTCGTGACTGGATGGACGTACAACGATCGCCCCGAGGGCGCCAAATTCCTGACCGACCGGATCCCCGAGCCGGGCCGCGCCGCGATCGAGGCCGAGCTCTGGGCCTGGATCGTTCGTGGTGAGGGTGACGCCGCCGAGTTCGTCGACGTCTTCGACGATGAGGAGGAGCGCCGCGGCACCACGGACGAGGAGCTCACCGCGGCGTACGAGAGGGCGCTGGCCGTTCGGCGGGCGCAGCAACGGGAGTGGGGCGAGGTGCGGGGGAACCTCACCCGCGCCTTCGCCGAGCTCAACGAGCGGGGTGTGGTGGCCCGGGAGAATTTCAGCTGCTGCGGCACCTGCGCGAGCGCCGAGATCCACGACGAGCGCGACGACTCCCGGCACTGGCACGGCTACGTGTGGTATCACCAGCAGGACACCGAGTCGTTGCTCGCCAGCGAGGACGGGGAGGTCTACCTCGGCTACGGCGCCTATCCTCCGGCCGACTTCGACGAGGCCGCCTACGAAGAGCTGTCGGAGGCCGAGCAGCAGGCCCGCTACCAGGTCGACCTGGAGCGGCTGCTGGACGACGTCGTGTTCCCGGTGCTGCGCGAGCACGGCATGCGGGTCGAGTGGGACCGCAAGCAGTCCAGGCGGGTCCGGGTCACCGGCGCGCAGTGGTATGCGCCGGTGGGCTGAGCACCACCGCGTCATCCCACACCTCGGACCAGCATTTAGTGAGCCTCATCGATATTGACGTGCGGCGTCGGCGGCGACAGGATCTCGGCACCACCACCGTGATCCCCTCTGGGAGGCGTCATGACCCGTCCCCGCCTGCCCCGCCTACGGGCAACCACCCGGCTGGCCGCACTCGCCGTGGCCACGGTCGGCGTGCTGCTCACCGTCGCCACACCCGCCAGCGCCGCCGTGCCCACCGGCCGATACGTCGCGCTGGGCGACTCGTACACGGCCGGCCCGCTGATCCCCACCCAGGTCGACCTGAACTGCCTACGCTCCAACCGCAACTACCCGTCGCTGGTGGCCGCCTCCGCCGGCTCGTCGTCGTTCGCCGACGTGAGCTGCTCCGGTGCCACCACCGACGACATCCTCTACGGTGGCAGCGGCCAGTTGGGCAGCACGCTGCCACCGCAGCTCAACGCGGTCACGTCGGCCACGGCCCTGGTGACGGTGCAGATCGGCGGCAACGACATCGGCTTCGCCGACATCATCGGCGACTGTGCGCAGGCGAGCCTCAGCAGTCCGCTCGGGTCACCGTGCAAGAACCGGTACACCGCCGGGGGTGTCGACCAGTTGCAGGCGCGGATCGTCGCCGCCACACCGAAGGTGACAGCCGTGCTGCAGGGGGTCCGTCGGGCCGCGCCGGGCGCACGGGTCGTGGTCCTCGGCTACCCGGCGATCCTGCCGGACACCGGTTACGGCTGCTGGCCCGTCGTCCCGATCGCCTACCAGGACGTGCCGTACCTGCGCGGCGTCGAGAAGTCCCTCAACGCGATGCTGGCCAGCGCCGCGACCGCCAACGGCGCCACCTACGCCGACGTCTACGCCCCGTCGATCGGGCGCGACGCGTGCAAGGGCAGCGGCACCCGGTGGATCGAGGGGCTGGTGCCACAGAATTCGGCCGCCCCCTTCCACCCGAACGCCCGGGGTGAGCAGGGCATGGCAAACGCCCTGCTCAGCACCTTGGCCAGCTGACCGGCCGGAAAGTGCTCGACCCGGCCCCGTCGCGCCGCGCGGGGCCGGGCACGGCGAGAAGGCGCTTGGGATCTGCGGATCCGGGGTACGGGAGGCTTTATGCCGAGTATGGGGCAACTCGTCGGAGACCGTTACCGCCTGGTCGAAAGCATCGCCAGCGGCGGCATGGGCGACGTGTGGCGGGCGGTCGACGAGACCCTGGACCGCTGCGTGGCGGTCAAGACGCTGCAGGCTCGGCTGGTCAACGACGCCGGCTTCGGCGAGCGGTTCCGCCGCGAGGCGCGCGCGATGGCGGCCCTGCGTCACCCGGGCGTCGCCCAGGTCTACGACTACGGCGAGGTGTCCCGCCCCGGAGGGCCGGTCCTCGCCTACATCGTGATGGAGTGCGTGCAGGGCCAGCCCCTGTCGGAGCGGATCGCCGAGGCCGGCCGACTGAGCGTGGCCGAGACGATGTCGATCGCCGCGCAGACCGCCCGCGCCCTCCAGGCCGCCCATGACGCCGGCGTCGTCCACCGCGACGTCAAACCCAACAATCTGATCATCGAGCCGGACGGGCACGTCGTACTCGTCGATTTCGGGGTTGCCGTGACCCAGGAGGCGGCGAGCCTGACCGGCACGAACCAGGTCGTCGGCACCGCCCTGTACATGGCGCCGGAGCAGATCTCGAAGAACGAGATCGGCCCGCCGATCGACATCTACGCGCTGGGCGCCGTCGTCTACCACTGCCTCTCCGGGAGGCCCCCGCACCAGGGCGAGAACGCGGTCGCGGTGGCGCTGCGGCACCTTGAGGAGGATCCGGCGCCGCTGCCCGACGGCACCCCGGCGGCGGTGCGGGGGTTGGTCGCCACCGCGATGGCCAAGGAGCCCGCCCAACGATTCCCGACGGCGGCGGCCATGGCCACCGCGGCGCAGGCCCTCGCGGACCCGTCCGACCACCTGGTCCGGACCGCCGCCGGGGCGACCTCGATCGGGGCACGAGACGAGCGGACGGCCGCCCTCCGGCCGGGCCACGGCGGTGCGCCGGGTCGGTCGGGGAGTTCCGGGGCTCGGGCCCTCGCGGTGCTGCTCGGGACGGTGGCCGCCGCGGCTGCCGTCCTGGTGTTCGGCGACCCCACCGGGATGCTGCCCGGCCCGACCGGGCGACCCTCGACGCCGCCCGCGGTGTCGCCCTCGGCGCCGGTCGATGGCGGCATCGACACCGCAACCGACACCGACACCGCAACCGACACCGATACCGGCACTGACACCGGCATCGACGCCGGCCCGGGTGTTGGTGGTGGCCAACCGGCCACCACCGGCCCCGGGGGCCTGCCGGTCCGGGCATCCGGCTCCCCGACTCCGACGGCCTCTGGTCCCGCTGCGGGGCCCGACCAGTCCGCGCCGTCCGACGACAGCGGTGGCGACACCCCGGCCCCCGCCACCTCCGAGAGCGCCGACGAGGACCCGACGGCAGATCCGACGGGCGCACCGACCGCGGCGCCGACGGAGGAGTCGACGGAGGAGCCGGTTGCGGACCCGTCCGGTGGCCCGGCGGAGGAATCGAGCGGGGAACCGACGGCGGGGACGACCGGGGGGACCGCCGCGCCACGAGGCTGAAGGACGACGGCGGAGGCCACGAACACGCCACCGCCGCGCCCAGGGGGAGTGGCACGCGGACGCAGACTGGCGTGGCGGCCGGAGCCGCCACGCCAGTGCCGCGGTGTCAGACGTCGATCAGGTTCAACTGGTACGGCAGGTGACTGTCGGCCAGTTCCAGTTGCCGTTGGCCATGACCGTTATCCCGAAGTTGTTGCCGTTGCCGTTCGGTGTCGCGGTGACGGTGCCGCTGCTGCCGCTGACCGAGGCGTTCCAGCTGTTCTGGATGCTCTGGCCGCCGCCCAGACCGAGGCTGACGACCCAGTTGTTGGTGCCGCTGACCGCGACGTTGAGGTTGAACCGGTCACCCCACTGCTGGCCGGCGGAGAGCGTCGCGGTGCAGTTGCCGCCCCCCGGGTTGCCGGTGGTCGGCCCGGAGGTGGGGTTGCTGCCACCGCCCTCGCGGACGGTGACGTCGGAGCTGCCGCTGCTCTGGTAGCCCTCGGTGGCCATGATCTGGTAGGCGTGGTTGGTGCCGAGGTTCAGGCCGGCGCGGGCCCAGGCGTCGAAGTGGTTGGCGGTGGTGATGGTGCCGCTGGAGCGCTTCTGCTGGCGGACGCTCCAGTACTGGTAGAACGTCTGGTTGCCGTCGATCGAGGGGGCGTTGGTCCGCAGGCTGCGCAGGATGTCGTAGGTGCCGCCGTCGGTGGTGACCGTGCCCAGCCGGGTGGCGCCGTTGCTCGGGTTGTAGCTGCCGAAGTTCTCCACCACGTAGTACTCGATGAGCGGGTTGCGCGTCCATCCGTACAGGGCGAGGTAGGTGTTGTTGTTGCCCGGGTTGTAGGTGGCCGAGTAGCTGACGGTCCGCCGGCTGCCGGTGGCCCAGCCCTTGCCGCCGACCCAGTTGTTGGTGCTCCGGTCCCAACTGCTGGAGTAACGGCCGTCGGCGCGCAGCGTCATGCTGGCGTTGCCGCCGTCTTTCCAGAAGGAGAAGTAGTAGCCGTTGTGCGTGCCGGTGAGGCTCGAGGTGAGCGTCCGGTCGGCCTCGGCGTACGCGTTGGTGGCCGTCATCGTGCCGGTGACGGCCAGGACGACGGCGCATGCGGCACCGAGGAGCAGCCGCATGCGGCCGCGCCTTCTTGGTGTGGTGTGGCTGGTGTCGGTCATGTAACTGGTGCCTCCTCGTGACGGCTGGCGGGGGCCAGCAGCGCGGTACGCCTCGGCAGGCTGCCGGTGGTCAGGTAACGGCCACGGCGTTGTACCGCTCGGTGGTGGGCCGGTCGTCCTGCACGACGACCGCAGGAGTGGATAGTGGTGGTTGGTGCTGACGGCGATTGAACGCCGTCGATGGCGACCGTATTGACCCAGTCGTCAACTTGTCAACAATTCCCGGAAACCTGGTGGCAACAGTGCCCTCCTCGCCGAGGGGGATCCATCCAGGTCAGTAGTCGATCAGAGTCCAGGGTGGTCATCCGCGGAGTGCTCGGGACAGATCGAGGCCCGAGTGACGGTCGCCGAAATTTCCGGAGACTTTCCGGACCTCGCCGGTCGGCTGTGCGCTGCGGCGGCAGGGGTCGGGTGTCACCGCGACCTGACCGGTCAGCCACACCGAAGCGTATTGAGTCGGGCGGCCTGGCGGGTCAGGTGGTCGCGCTCGGCGAGGTTGGGGGCCTTCCGGGCCGCCTCGGCGTACAGCCGTGCGGCCGTCGCCACGTTGCCGTCGCGCTCGTGCAGGTACGCCGCCACCGCCGTGTGGCGGGGCAGCGAGTCGTCCAGGGCGGTGAGCGCGGCCAGGCCGGCGCGGGGGCCGTCCGCCTCGCCGACTGCCACCGCGCGGTTGAGGCGGACCACCGGGTTGTCGGTCAGGCGCACCAACTCGTCGTACCACTCGACGATCTGCACCCAGTCGGTCTCCGCGGCGGTGGGCGCGTCGGCGTGCAGTGCCGCGACGGCGGCCTGGGCCTGGAACTCGCCCAGCCGGTCGCGGGCCAGGGCCGCCTGCAGGATCCGGACTCCCTCGGCGATCAAAGTGGTGTCCCACCGGCGGCGGTCCTGCTCGGCCAGCGGCACCAGGCTGCCGTCGGGCGCGGTCCGGGCGGCGCGTCGGGCGTGGTGCAGCAGCATGAGGGCGAGCAGCCCGGCCACCTCGGGATGGCCGATCGAGGCCGCGAGCTGCCGGGTGAGCCGGATGGCCTCGGCGGCGAGGTCGACGTCGCCGGAGTAGCCCTCGTTGAAGACCAGGTAGAGGACGCGTAGCACGGTGGCGACGTCGCCGGGCTGGTCGAAGCGCACCCCGGAGACTGTGCGTTTGGCCCGGCTGATGCGCTGCGCCATCGTCGCCTCGGGCACCAGGTAGGCCTGGGCGATCTGGCGGGTGGTCAGCCCACCGACGGCGCGCAGCGTGAGCGCGACCGCCGACGCGGGGGTCAGCGACGGGTGGGCGCACAGGAAGTAGAGCTGGAGGGTGTCGTCCACCGCGGGCGCGGGGCCGGGCATCGGCTCCTCCTCGACGACGTCCTCGCGCCGGCGGCGGGCCGCGTCGGCGCGTGTCGCGTCGAGGAACCGGCGCCAGGCCACGGTGATCAGCCAGCCCTTCGGGTCCCGCGGCGGGTCGGCCGGCCAGGTGCGGACCGCCTCGAGCAGCGCGTCCTGCACGGCGTCCTCGGCCGCCGCGAAGTCAGCTCCGCGGCGGACGAGGACGGTGAGCACGCTCGGCGTGAGGCTCCGGATCAGGGCCTCGTCCATGAGACTGTCACTCCGTGATGGTGGGCGGCTCGGTGAGGAACGGGCGCAGCTCGAGCCACTCGTGGATCGGCCTGCCGTCCTTGCCCGGGGCGGCGGACAGCTCCCCGGCCAGCTCGACGGCGCGCTCGTAGCTGTCGACGTCGATGGTCATCCAGCCGGCGATGAGGTCCTTGGTCTCGGCGAACGGCCCGTCGGTGACCGGCGGGCGACCCTCACCGTCGTAGCGGACCCAGGCGCCCTCGGGAGCGAGGGCCTGGCCGTCGACGAACTCGCCGGTCTGCTCGAGCCGTGCCGCGAAGTCCCGCATGTACGTCACGTGCGCCGAGATCTCCTCCGGCGTCCACTGGTCCATGGGTACGTCGTTGACCCCGGCCGGGCCGCCGCGGTAGTGCTTGAGCAGCAGGTACTTCGCCATCGTGTTCTCCTCGGTGCCGGTGCGACCGGTCAGGTGTGGTCGCGCTCACCTCGGGGACGGAGCCGCCCACCGGGTCTCGACATGGTTGCCCGGACTTTCTCCGCCGCCGGGGTGAACCGGGGGTGAATGGTCCGCCACGCCGGCACGCGGAAGGGCGTAAAACTTGATCCGTTCCAGAATAGTGAGCTAGTGTTCGCCAGGTGATGTCCGACTTCGAGGCGCAACTGCGGGCCGCCTCGCTGCGCGTCACCCGGCCCCGACTGGCGGTGCTCGCGGCGTTGCGCGACCACCCGCACGTCGGCACCGACGCGGTGATCGCGCTGGTTCGGGCGGATCATCCCACGGTCTCCCATCAAGCGGTGTACGACGTGCTGCGTGTACTCACCGACGCTGGCCTGGTGCGGCGCATCCAGCCGGCCGGAGCGACCGCCCGCTACGAGTCCCGGGTCGCGGACAACCACCACCATGTCGTGTGCCGCTCCTGCGGCGCGATCGCCGACGTCGAGTGCGCCGTCGGTCACGCCCCCTGTCTCACCGCCTCGGTCGACCACGGTTTCGTGATCGACGAGGCGGAGGTCGTCTACTGGGGCATCTGTCCCGACTGCGCGACCGAACGCACGCCCCAGAGATCCGCAAGCTCGGAAGGAAGTTCATGAGCGACACCCAGGACAACGGCCCCACCAGTGCGCAGGGCGTGGATCAGAAGGCAGCCGCCGGCTGCCCGGTCGCGCACGACTCGGTGACCGCGCACGGCAGCGAGAGCGAGAACCCGGCGATCGACTCGCCGACCCCGAAGACCGGCGGTCGTCCGCGCACCAACCGGGACTGGTGGCCCAACCAGCTCGACCTCTCGGTGTTGCACGCCCACTCGTCCAAGGGCAACCCGTTGGGTGCGGACTTCAGCTACGCGAAGGAGTTCGCCAAGCTCGACGTCGAGGCCCTCAAGCGAGACATCACCGAGGTTCTCACCACCTCGCAGGACTGGTGGCCGGCCGACTTCGGCCACTACGGCGGCCTGATGATCCGGATGAGCTGGCACGCCGCCGGCACGTACCGCATCGAGGACGGCCGGGGCGGTGCCGGCGACGGCGGCCAGCGGTTCGCGCCGCTGAACAGCTGGCCGGACAACGCCAACCTGGACAAGGCCCGCCGGCTGCTGTGGCCGGTCAAGCAGAAGTACGGCCAGCAGATCTCCTGGGCCGACCTGCTCGTGCTCGCCGGTAACGTCGCCCTGGAGTCGATGGGCTTCAAGACCTTCGGCTTCGGCTTCGGTCGCGAGGACGTCTGGGAGCCCGAGGAGATCTTCTGGGGCCCGGAGGACACCTGGCTCGGCGACGAGCGCTACGCCTCCGAGAAGGAGATGGCGACCGGCGTGGGGTCGACCGAGATGGGCCTCATCTACGTCAACCCGGAGGGCCCGCGCGGCAACGCCGACCCGGCCGCCGCGGCGCACTTCATCCGCGAGACCTTCGGCCGGATGGCCATGAACGACGAGGAGACCGTCGCCCTCATCGCCGGTGGCCACACCTTCGGCAAGACCCACGGTGCCGGTGTCGCCGACAACCACGTGGGCCCGGAGCCCGAGGGTGCCCCGATCGAGGCGCAGGGCCTGGGTTGGCTGAGCAGCCACGGCAGCGGCAAGGGCGCCGACACGATCACCAGCGGTCTCGAGGTGACGTGGACCGACGTGCCGACGCAGTGGAGCAACCGCTTCTTCGAGATCCTGTTCGGCTACGAGTGGGAGCTGACCACCAGCCCCGGTGGCGCGAAGCAGTGGGTCGCCAAGGACGCCGAGGCGATCATCCCGGACCCCTTCGACCCGGCGAAGAAGCACCGGCCCACGATGCTCACGACCGACCTGTCGCTGCGGGTCGACCCGGCGTACGAGAAGATCTCCCGCCGCTTCCTGGAGAACCCCGACCAGTTCGCGTTGGCCTTCGCCAAGGCGTGGTACAAGCTGTTGCACCGTGACATGGGCCCGATCGAGCGTTTCCTCGGGCCGTGGGTGGCGGAGCCGCAGCTCTGGCAGGACCCGGTGCCGGCCGTCGACCACAAGCTGGTGGGTGACGGCGACATCGCCGCGCTCAAGGCGAAGGTCCTGGACTCCGGTCTGAGCACCGCCCAGCTGGTCTCCACCGCCTGGGCGTCCGCCGCGAGCTTCCGGCACACCGACAAGCGCGGTGGCGCCAACGGCGCCCGGATCCGTCTGGAGCCGCAGCGCAGCTGGGAGGTCAACCAGCCGGAGCAGCTGGCGACCGTCCTGACCGCCCTGGAGGGCATCCAGCAGGACTTCAACGCCGCCGGTGGCGCGAAGATCTCGCTCGCCGACCTGATCGTGCTGGCCGGTTCGGCAGCCGTCGAGAAGGCGGCGCGGGACGCCGGCGTCGAGGTGACCGTGCCGTTCCGGCCGGGCCGCACCGACGCCACCCAGGAGCAGACCGACACGGACTCGTTCCGGGTCCTCGAGCCCCGGGCCGACGGCTTCCGCAACTACCTGCGGGCGGGCGAGAAGACCCAGCCGGAGGTGCTCCTCGTCGACCGCGCCTACATGCTCAACCTCACCGCGCCGGAGATGACGGTCCTCATCGGCGGTCTGCGGTCGCTCGGCGCCAACACCGGCGGCAGCCAGCACGGCGTCCTCACCGACCGGCCGGGCGTGCTCAGCAACGACTTCTTCGCCAACCTGCTCTCCCCGGGCACCCGGTGGAGCGTGTCGAAGTCCGATGAGCACGTGTACGAGATCCGTGACCTGGCCACCGACGAGGTGAAGTGGACCGCCACCGCGGTCGACCTCATCTTCGGGTCCAACTCGCAGCTGCGCGCGCTCGCGGAGGTCTACGCCAGCCAGGACGCCCGCGACAAGTTCGTGGCCGACTTCGTGACCGCCTGGACCAAGGTCATGGAGCTGGACCGGTTCGACATCGCCTGACCAGCTCGACACCGACGAGCCCCGGTCGATCCCGCGAGGGACCGGCCGGGGCTCGGCCGACTCCGCGGCAGCGCCGTCGCACCCTCGAAGCCGGCGACGCTATCGACGGGCATCCCGGGCGGCGGCTAACCTGTGGCCCCACCGACCATCGATGTGAGGAGATGCGATGGCGCGCCGCACTGGCCGGCCCTCCTACCTGTCCGACAACCCCGACGTGCGTCGTCGCCGCACCTCCCGGGTCGTGGCGGTCGCCGGGGCGATCGCACTTGTCACCGCCCTGCTGGGTGGGCTGATCGGCTACCAGGTGGGGCGTCCGGACGCCACCGAGGCGTCCATCGCGAGCATCAAAGAGGCCGACGCGAAGCGGGACGCGCAGCAGATCGTCGAGCTGACCGAGACGGCCCGCCGCGTCAGTGCCCAGATCGCCCCGATCCTGACCACCCTCAAGGCGGACACCGCAGCCGGGCGCGCGCCGGATCCGGCGCAGGCCCGGCGGTGGCAGGAGAGCATGCGGGAAGCCGCCAAGCCGTTCGCCGACCCGCCGTCGGGGAGCACCGCCACGAACGTGGCGCGAGGCGGGCTGCGCGGGGCCATCCAGCAGGCCGGTCTGGCCGTCGACTCCTACGCGCTGGCCGCCAGCGTGCCGGCGGCACAACGCGCGGCCCTGCTGGACCTCACCACGCGGCAGGCGGTCGAGGCCGTGACGAGCTGGTCGGTCGCCGCGACCCAGCTCGACCAGGTCAGCGTCGACGCCGGCCACGGCCACCAACACGTGTTCCTCACCACAGATCCCGAAGGATCGGCCTTCACCCCTGACGGGGAGGCCGAGGGCACCGGCGGTTGAGGGCTCGTTGCTGCCCGGTGTCGGGTTTGCCCACGGGTGCCGGCGGACCACCTCGCGGGGACGGCCGCGGCGTGATCTGGGAGCGACCCGCCGGGATCGGGTACGGTCGCTTATCGCAAAGTCTATGAACCAGATTGGCTTTCTATGCAATGGAAGCCGAACCGGAGGGACACAGCCGTGAGGTTCCACAGCGCCGCCCGTCAGGCCGGCCTCGTCGTGGCGGTCGCCGCCCTCGCGCTGAGCGCGGGATGCGCCAAGAAGGACGACAGCGAGGTCCAGGCGAGCGGCGTCAAGCTGGTCGAGGCGGGCAAGCTGACCGTCTGCACCCACCTGCCGTACCCGCCGTTCCAGTCGAAGGACGCCAGCGGCACGGTGACCGGCTTCGACGTCGAGATGTTGGACCTGGTGGCCAAGGATCTGGGCGTCCAGCAGACGATCATCGACACCCCGTTCGAGGGGATCAAGTCCGGTCAGGATCTGAACACCGGCAAGTGCGACGCGGCGGCCGCCGGCATGACGATCACCGCGGAACGGCAGAAGGTGATGAACTTCTCCGACCCGTACTTCGACGCCACCCAGGCGATGCTGGTGAAGACCGGCAAGTCGTACAAGACGCTGGACGACCTGCGGGGCAAGAAGCTCGGCGTCCAGGCGGCCACCACCGGCCGTGACTACGCCAAGAAGTTCGAGGCGGAGAAGGGCCTCAAGCTTGTCGAGTTCGAGGATCTCGCCGCCCAGCAGCAGGCCGTCGCCAACGGCCAGGTCGAGGCCGCCATCAACGACCTGCCGGTCTGGTCCGAGTACCTGAAGAAGAACCCGGGCGGTTTCCAGGTCGCCGCCGAGTTCAACACCGGCGAGCAGTACGGCTTCTCGGTGAAGAAGGACGGCAACCCGGAGCTGCTCAAGAAGATCAACGAGGCGCTGGCCAAGGCCAAGCAGGACGGCACCTACGACAAGATCTACGAAAAGTGGATCGGCAAGCGGCCGAGCGCCTGAGCCGCAAGGCGGCCCAGCGCCTGAGCCGCAAGGCGGCCCAGCGTCTGAGCCGCAAGGCGGCCGAGCGCCTGAGCGCCTGAGCCGTAGCGCAGTACCGGAGGGCGCGCGTCCCGCGCGCCCTCCGTGTCGGTTACCTTCGGGAAGGCAACGAGCGAACGTGAAGCTGCGACGCCGCCAGCGGGAGCGGTTGTTCCTCGGGCTCCAGTACCTGGTCTTCATCGCCGTCATCGCCGTGGTGCTCTTTGCCGCGGACTGGGACCGGCTGGCCGACGCGTTCTTCCGCGTCGACATCATCAAGTCGATGTTCCCGACGATCATCACCGTCGCGCTGCGCAACACCGTCCTCTACACGCTTGGCGCGTTCGCCTTCGGTCTCGTGTTCGGCACCATCCTCGCGCTGATGCGGCTGTCCCGGGTGGCGCCGTACCGCTGGCTGGCGACGGCGTACATCGAGCTCTTCCGGGGTCTGCCCGCGCTGCTGGTGCTCTTCCTCGTCGGGTACGGCATCCCCATCGCGTTCCCGGAGCGGGAGATCCCGGGCGGTGTGTTCGGCTCGATCGCGATCGGTCTCGGGTTGACCGCCGCCGCGTACATGGCGGAGACCATCCGGGCCGGCATCCAGGCCGTCCCCAAGGGGCAGATGGAGGCGGCCCGCACCCTCGGCATGTCGCACTTCACCGCCATGCGCACGATCGTCATTCCGCAGGCGTTCCGGATCGTGATCCCGCCGTTGACGAACGAACTCATCCTGCTCACCAAGGACTCGTCGCTGGCGTACGTGCTGGGTGTGACGGCGCAGACCATCGAGGTCACCAAGTTCGGCCGGGACATGCTGAACGACCGGGTGAACGCCACCCCGTTGCTGGTGGCCGGTCTCGCCTACCTGATCATCACCCTGCCCCTGTCCCAGGTGGTACGCCGCCTCGAACTCCGCTACGCCAAGGCCCGGTGACCCGTATGACGAGCACTGCACCCCGCCCGGCCGTCGAGATCCGGGACCTGCACAAGTCCTTCGGGCCACTCGAGGTGCTCAAGGGCATCGACTTCGAGGTCGGCCAGGGCGAGGTGGTCTGCGTGATCGGGCCGTCCGGGTCCGGCAAGTCGACACTGCTGCGCTGCGTCGACCTGTTGGAGGAGCCGACGGCCGGCAGGATCTGGGTCAACGGCGTCGAGATGACCGACCCGGACGTCGAGCTCGACGCGGTCCGCCGTGGCATCGGCATGGTCTTCCAGTCGTTCAACCTGTTTCCGCACCTGACCGTGCTGAACAACCTCACCATCGCCCAGCGCCGGGTGCTGCGGCGCGGCCGGGCGGAGGCCGAGCGCGTCGCCCGGGCCAACCTGGACCGCGTCGGGCTGACTGACAAGGCCGACGCCTTCCCGGCGCAACTCTCCGGTGGGCAGCAGCAGCGGGCGGCGATCGCCCGGTCCCTGTCGATGGAGCCGAAGCTGATGCTCTTCGACGAGCCGACCTCCGCGCTCGACCCGGAGTTGGTCGGTGACGTGCTCACGGTCATGCGCAAGCTGGCCGAGGACGGCATGACGATGATGGTGGTGACGCACGAGATGGCGTTCGCCCGCGACGTCGCCGACCGGGTGGTGTTCATGGACGGGGGAGTGGTGGTCGAGCAGGGGCCGCCGCAGGAGGTGCTGGGCAACCCGCAGCACGAACGGACTCGCGCGTTCCTCTCCCGGGTCCTCGACCCGACCCGTGTCGCCCCACTCGGTCAGCCCGACCAGTCGCCGGAGCCGCCAGCGGCGCCGAGCCTGCCGGCCGACGACCGCCACCGCCTCTGACGACTCCTCCCGTACGTCTGCCCGCCGGGCTGCCCCATCGAGGGCAGCCCGGCGCTGTGCGCTGTGGGCTGGCCCGTGTCAGGATCATGTCAATCGACGGACGTCGTAATGTCAAGGTAATCTTTTTGCAACCAGACCTGGACTTTCGTCGATGGACTACATAAGTTGCAGACATCCACCGAAAGCTCTGAGTCTTCCGAGCAAAGTCCGCGACGAGCCTCACCTCAGTCGTGCTGCCGCCCCGTGTTCGGCGGTCGTTGCACCCTGCCCTCGTCGCGTCTTCGCCCGGTCGGGAACGGAGACCCATGGACGAGCACGTCGTTGGCTCCCCACGCCAACTGTCCCGCAGATCCCTGATCGCCACCGGGGCGCTCGCCGCCGGTGCGCTGGGCGCGGCCGCCCCCGCGATCGGCACCGCGTTCGGCGGTACCCCCGCACAGGCCGCCGCCGGCGTCACGAAGAAGGTCACCATCTACGCCGAGCAGTTGCCCGGCGGTCTGTTCGGCTACGGCCTGGCACCCGGCCAGGCCACCGTGCCGGGCCCGCTCCTGGAGATGTACGAGGGCGACACCCTGGAGATCACCCTGGTCAACACCACAAGCCAGCGGCTCTCCATCCATCCGCACGGGGTGGACTACAGCACCGACTCCGACGGCAGTCCGTTCAACGCCTCGTTCAACAATCCCGGTGAGACGCGGACGTACGTCTGGCGCTCGCACGAGATGGTGGCCGCGGCGGGTCGGCGGTACATGCCGGGCAGCGCCGGCTACTGGCACTACCACGACCACGCCATGGGCACCGACCACGGCACCGCCGGGGTCGCCAAGGGTCTCTACGGGGCGCTGATCGTCCGGCGCCGGGGCGACATCCTGCCGGAGAAGCAGTTCACCGTGGTGTTCCACGACATGACGATCAACAACCGGATGGCACCGGAGACGCCCATGTTCGAGGCGAACCTGGGCCAGCGGGTGGAGTGGATCAACATCGGCCACGGCAACCTGTTCCACACCTTCCACCTGCACGCCCACCGCTGGGCCGACAACCGCACCGGAATGCTGGAGGGCCCGAGCGACCCGAGCCTGGTCATCGACAACAAGGACCTCAACCCGGGCAGCTCGTTCGGTTTCCAGGTGCTGGCCGGCGAGGGCGTCGGGCCCGGGGCGTGGATGTACCACTGCCACGTGCAGAACCACTCCGACGGCGGCATGGCCGGGATCTTCCTGGTGCGCAACGCCGACGGCAGCATGCCGCCGGGCGCCGAGGACGCGATCCACCGGTTCCAGGGCCACACCCACACGCACGGAAGCTGACCCAACCGAAAGTGGGGACGGGGATGACCAGACAACCACGACGACTCCTTGCCGCGATGGCGGCCTTCGCGGCACTGATCCCGGCATCGACGGCGGCAGCCGCGCCGAGATCGGCGGCGGCACCACGACCGGCAGCCGCACCGGCGGCGCAGCCGCAGAAGGCCGCGGTCCTCGTGTTCCACGGGCCGGTGGCCGAGCAGCAGGACCCGGTGTCCCGCGCGGTGGACACCATCAAACAACTTGGTGCCGGTCATGACATCGATGTCACGGCCACCACGGACCCGGGCGTGTTCACCGCGACCGGGCTGTCCGCGTACCGCAGCGTGGTGTTTCTCTCCGCGACGGGCGCCGCGCTCAACCGCGACCAGGAGTCGGCGCTGCAGGGCTACATGAAGGCCGGCGGCGGTTTCGTCGGCATCGCCGACGCCGCCCGCGCCCAGGTCGACTCGGCCTGGTTCACCGGCCTGATCGGCACCCGCCCGGCGGGTGCCATCCCGGTCGCCGAGCCGGTGGCCGCGGTGACCGCCAGCGGTGAGAACCCGCCGACCGAGAGCAAGGAGAAGCTGACCGACGGCGACGCCAACACCAAGTGGCTGGTCCGCACCCCCACCGCGTGGGTGGCCTACCATCTGGCCGCACCCAAGCGGATCACCGGGTACGCGCTGACGTCGGCCAACGACTTCGTCGGACGGGACCCGAAGGACTGGACCCTGCAGGGCTCGAACGACGGCCAGAACTGGTCCGATCTGGACCGGCGCACCAACCAGAGCTTCGCGGAGCGGTTCCAGAC
Organism: Micromonospora sp. NPDC049171; assembly: GCF_040648275.1. Taxonomy (NCBI): domain Bacteria; kingdom Bacillati; phylum Actinomycetota; class Actinomycetes; order Micromonosporales; family Micromonosporaceae; genus Micromonospora; species Micromonospora sp. NPDC049171. The sequence goes on along the minus strand of NZ_JBEZDJ010000003.1, from coordinate 9,229 downwards.
CCGCCGGTTCGACATCGCCACGCCGCAGGAGTTCACCCGCTACCGGCTGAACATCACCGCCAACAGCGGTGAGCCGCTGATCCAGCTCGCCGACCTGCGCCTGTTCACCGGCACGGCCACCGCGCCGCCGCCGACCCCCGTGAACCGGGCGGTGGTCGACATCCTGGACCGCAAGCACCCGGCCACCGCGTCGTTGCCCCTGACGGTCACCCGGTCCGACCGCTGGGACAACTGGGACCCGAACCCGATCGGCACGGTGCACACGCTCGCCCAGGTCGAGGAGCGGCACTACGACCCGGGGCCGGGGGCCAACGGCCCGTTCCACCCGGTGTCCTGGTGCCGGGACTACGACGGTGGCCGGTCGTTCTACACCGGCATGGGCCACACCGAGGGCAGCTACGGTGAGGAGGCGTTCCGCGCACACCTCGCCGGGGCCCTCAACTGGACCACCGGCCGCGTACGCGGCGACTGCCAGGCCACGATCGCCGCGAACTACAAGGTGGAGCGTCTCACCGCGGCCAACCAGACCGGGCAGTTGGACCAGATCGGCGAGCCGCACGGGCTCACCATCGCGCCGGACGGCACCGTCTTCTACGTCGGCAAGGCGGCCTGCCCGAGCGGCCCGATCGAGAACTGGACCGACCCGAAGGTCGGCCTGGGCTGCGGCACCATCCACTCCTGGGACCCACGGACCAAGCAGGTCAAACTGCTCACCACCCTGGAGGTGATGGGCAACCGGGGCAGCGGCTCCGAGTTGGTGAAGAACGAGGAGGGCCTGCTCGGCATCGTGCCCGACCCCGCGTTCGCCCAGAACGGCTGGCTCTACGTCTACTGGATGCCGCACGAGTCGATCGACCGGGTGCAGCGGGTCGGGCAGCGGACCGTCTCCCGGTTCACCTACGACCGCGAGCAGCAGAGCATCGACCAGGCCACCCGCAAGGACCTGCTGAAGTTCCCGGTGCAGATCCACAGTTGCTGCCACGCCGGCGGCGGCATGGCGTTCGACGCGAAGGGCAACCTCTACGTCGGCTCCGGCGACAACAACTCCTCGGAGGGCTCGCAGGGCTACTCGGGCAACAACTGGACCCAGGAATACCAGGGCATCTCGTTCCAGGACGCCCGCCGCACCTCGGGCAACACCAACGACCTCGCCGGCAAGATCATCCGGATTCACCCGGAGGCCGACGGGACGTACACCATTCCGGAGGGCAACCTCTTCCCGCCGGGCACCGAGAAGACCCGGCCGGAGATCTACGTGATGGGCGTGCGCAACATCGCCCGGTTGCAGATCGACCCGGAGCACCAGTGGCTGACCGCCGGCTGGGTCGGCCCGGACGCCGCGTCGCCCAGCCCCACGCTCGGCCCGGCCAAGTACGAGACCGCCACCATCATCACCTCGGCCGGCAACCAGGGCTGGCCGTACTGCATGGGCAACCGGCAGCCGTACCGGGACCGCAGCAGCACCGACGCGAGCGTGCTGACCGGCTGGTACGACTGCGACAACCTGAAGAACACCTCTCCGCGTAACACCGGACTCGTGGACATCCCGGCGGCCCGGGACAACATGATCTGGTATTCGCCGGACGGCGGCGGCCCGGTCTTCCCGAAGCGCACCGACGGCAGCGACCTGCCCACCTACGTCGCGGCCGACGCCACCTACACCCAGCCGTACCTGCGCGGCGGCGGGCAGGCCATCATGTCCGGCCCGACCTACCACCGCGACCGGGTCGACCCGAACAGCACTGTGGCGTGGCCGGCGTACTGGGACGAGAAGTGGTTCATCGGCGACCAGTCGAACGCCGCCAACCGGGTCGCGGTCACCGTCGATGAGGCCGGGGTGCCGACGGCGGCCCCACCGGTCTACGCGGAGTCGCTGCGCGCCATCATCCCCAGCGGCAACGGCGACACCCGACTGCAGAGCTGGATGGACGCCAAGTTCGGCCCGGACGGCGCGCTCTACCTGCTGGACTACGGAGGCGGGTTCTTCAGCCTGCACCCCAACCAGAAACTCATCCGGATCACCTACACCGGCGGCGCACCCACCCCGGCACCGGCGGCGAACGCCGTCGCCGTGCAGCACAAGCCCCTGACCATCGCCTTCGACGGCGCGCGCTCCGGCGGCGTCAGCCACCGGTGGGAGTTCGGCGACGGCACCACGTCGACCGAGGTGAACCCCCGGCACACCTACGCCAAGGTCGGCACCTACACCGCGAAACTGACCGTCACGTACGCCGACGGGGAGACGGCGACGGTGCAGACCACTGTCACGGTGGGCTGCGCGGTGCCGGACGACCGGCAGAACGTGTGGCTCGGCGACACGGACACCGGGGTGCCCAGCCGCACGGTCGGGCAGGGCTGCACGGTCAACGACCTGATCGACGACGAGAGCACCTGGGCCGACCACAACAGTTTCGTCCGCCACGTGACGGCGGTGACCCGCGCGCTCCAGGACGACGGTCTGCTCAACGCCCGGGAGAGCGGCACGCTGACCCGGTTGGCCGCCGCGTCCGAGATTGGGCGCACCGGACACACCGGGTACGAGCCGCTCTTCGACGGCACCGCCGAGTCGCTGCTCGGCTGGCAGCAGGCCCCGACGGGATCGTTCAGCATCCAGCCGGACGGGTCGCTGCGCTCCAGCGGCGGCCTCGGCATGCTCTGGCACACCAAGGAGCTGGGCGACTTCTCGCTGAAGCTGCAGTTCCGGGATATCGCCCCCGGCACCGGACGGGCCAACACCGGCGTCTTCATCCGCTTCCCGGACCTGCGAACACCGCTCGACCAGCGACCGGAGGGCAGCTGCGGCACCGTCGGATCGGCCCGGACCTCGCCGGCCTGGATGGCCATCTACTGTGGACACGAGATCCAGATCTACGACGGTGAGACCGGGGAGCCGCAGAAGACCGGCTCGGTCTACAACTTCGACCCGGTGCCGCTCGCCCAGGCCGGCGTCACCCCGAAGAACGAGTGGAACGACTACGAGATCCGCGTGGTCGGCCAGCACTACACGATGATCCGCAACGGCGTGGTGATCAACGAGTTCGACAACACGCCGGGCAAGCAGTCCTCCCGTGCCGGCGATCCGCCGACCGACCTGCGGCAGTTCCTCCGCGGCTTCATCGGTTTGCAGAACCACGGTGACAACGACCTGGCCGAGTTCCGCAACATCCGCGTGCGGGAACTCTAGGAGAAACGATGACCCGACGACTCATGGCCGCGCTGTCGGCGCTCCTGCTGACGGTGGTCCCGTTGGCCGCGACGCCCGCCTCCGCCGCCCCACGTGCCGCCGCGGACCAGGTGTTGACCTGGACCGCCGACGACAACACCACCCGCTACAAGTCGGCCCCCGCCCAGGCGGTGGCCGGCGCCACCACCATCATCTGGGAGAACAGCGCGGCCACCGGCAACACCACCGGGATGCCGCACACGCTGACCTTCGACACCAGCACCGAGGGCTACAACCACGACGTCACGCTCAACATCCTGGCCAGCCCGTTCGACGCCAACGACGGCCGCCACCAGGCGACGGTGAATCTCACCCCGGGTCGGTACCGCTACTTCTGCGCGATCCCGGGGCACAGCCAGATGGTCGGCGAACTCGTCGTCACCGACGGCGGAGGTGGCGGCGACACCACGCCGCCGACCGTCGACGCCACCGTCTCCGGTGACCGCGACGTCGACGGCAACTACCTCGGTGCGGCCACGGTGACCGTCACGGCCACCGACGCCGACTCCGGTGTGCAGACCGTCGAATACCAGGTCGACGACACCAGCTTCCAGCCGTACACCCAACCGGTGCCGGTGACCGCGGTCGGCGACCACTCGGTGCAGTTCCGCGCCACCGACGAGGCCGGCAACACCAGCGCGGTCGGCTCGGTGTCGTTCCGCGTCGTCGAGCCGACCGAGGAGGACACCACCGCGCCGGTGGTCACGGCCACGCCGGCCGGCGAGCAGGACGGCGACGGCAACTACATCGGTACGGCCACCGTCACGCTGACCGCCACCGATGCCGGGTCCGGCGTCGCCACCATCGAGTACGCGCTGGACGGAGGCGCCTTCACCGCGTACACGAACCCGGTTGTCGTGACCTCGGTGGGCATGCACATGCTGCACTACCGGGCGACCGACGTCGCGGGGAACACGTCGGCCGAGCAGATGGCCCACTTCACCATCGTGGAGCCGCAGGCCGAGGACACCACCCCACCCACTGTCGCCGCCACGGTGGCCGGTGACCAGAACGTCGACGGCGCGTACGTCGGCGGCGCGACGGTCACCGTCACCGCGACCGACGACGGCTCCGGCGTGGCGTCGATCGAGTACGCACTCGACACCGGTGCCTGGACCACGTACGCCAGCCCGGTCGTCGTCCGGGCCCTCGGCGCGCACACAGTGCGGTACCGGGCCACCGACACCGCCGGGAACGCCTCCACCGAGCAGTCCGCGACGTTCACGGTGGTGGCCGACGGCACCGACGGCTGCCCCGCGTCGGACACCCGGGCCACGGTGATCATCGACGGTGACGACACCGGAGTGGCAAACGTCGACACCGGCGACGGCTGCACCGTCAACGATCTGATCGACGAACACGCCGACTACCCCGGCCATGCCGCGTTCGTCCGGCACGTCGAGGCGGTCACCGCCGCGCTCGTGACCGGCGGCACGCTCAACCGGCGGCAGCAGGGCGCCATCGTCCGGGCCGCGGCCCGATCGGACGTCGGCGCATGAGTCCTCGAACCTCATCGACAGGGAGTACAACGATGCCCCGACGTACCGTCGCCAAGCTCGCCACCGTGAGCGCCGTCGTCGCCGCCTCGGTGTTCGCGGTGGCGCCCACCGCACACGCCGACCTGGTCACCCACTGCATCGGCACCGGCGGTGCCGTGACCGTGCCCAACGACCTGCTCGTGCCGGCCGGCGAGTCCTGCGCGCTGACCGGCACCACGATCACCGGCAACGTCACTGTCGCGGCCGGGGCCAACCTGGTGGTTGCCGGTGGCCGGATCAGCGGTGAGGTACGCGTCGCCGCGGACGGCTACCTCGACGCCACCGAGACGAGCGTCGACGGCCAGGTGGTGCTGGCCGCCGGCGGGTACGGTCTCTTCCTCAAGGACGCCCGCAGCGGCAACGTGACGGTGCGGCCGAAGGGCACCGCGACAATCGACAGCTTCCTGTTCGTGGAGCAGTCGACGATCGTCGGGACCGTCACCGCAGGCGCCGGAGAGGTCCGGATCGACCGCGGCACCCAGGTGCAACGCAACGTCAGCAGCACCGGCACCTACTACACCGACGTGCACGACTCGTTCGTCGACGGCACGCTGTCGGTGCTGAACAGCGCCACCGGCAGCGTGGTGTGCGGCAGTGCGGTCCGGGGGCGCGCCACCTTCGCCGGCAACCTCGGTGGTGTGCAACTCGGCCCGAACGGCACGCTCGACAGTTGCGCCTCCGGCGGCTACTGGGGCGCGGACGTCAGCGTCACCAGCACCACCGGCGGTGTCACCGTCGACGACAACATCATCAACGGTGGGTTGACCGTCACGTCCAACGACCCGGTCGCCCAGGTTGCCGCGAACAACCGGATCCGTGGCGGCGTGACCGGCGAGCAGGCGGCGGCGAGCAGCAACCGGGCGGCCCGGGTGGCAGCTCCGGACCGGGAGGACACCGGCGACCAGCGGGCCGAGACCCGTCGTACCTCGGCGGTTCAGGAAGCCACCGCGGCCGGCGACGCCCGGCTCTAGCCGACCGATGCGACAACGGCCGGTCACCTCCGCGTGGGGGTGACTGGCCGTCGCGTCGTGCCCGCCGGTTAGAAGTTGCCTGCCGAGTTGCACTTCACACCCTGGTCGAGGCAGTTGCGCACCCGTGCGGCGAGCGCCTCGTCCTTCCAGGCGTTGAAGAAGTCCGCGTGCATGGAGAACGAGGTGCCGGACGCGAGGGTGATGCCGTCCGTGTTCGCGCTCAGCGGGTACGAGATCACGAACGACACCGAGGGGACCGGCACCGGGTGGCTCTTCGGGCAGGCCCCGGTGTGGTCACCGTTGGCCATGTGCGCCTTGTGGTCCGGGCTGTCCAGGTGCTTGCCGTCCCAGCAGTCCGGGAAGGTGATCTGCCGGACGATGTTCGCGGTCTTGGCGCAGACCGGGAAGGTCTTGTCGGCGCTGCGGCCGATTTCGCCACCGATGCCGGCGCACCAGAAGTGGTTGCCCTGCTTGTCCGGGGTGTCGACCTGATTCTTGGCGTTACCGGTGATCATTCGCAGGCCGAACGGGAAGGGCTGGGTCCTACTCGGGTCCTTCAGACGCGAACCGTAGTAGACGGTCACCTCCGTCGGGTCCACGACCTTGCCGTTCTGGTACATCGTGGGCACCCAGTAGGCGGACTGGTCGTCGGGCGAGTTGCAGGTGGTCGCCTTCGACGCCCGCAGCGATTCGGCTGTCGAGTTGGCGTCGGTCGACGTGTTGCCCCAGAACGTGTGGTTGTGCGAGGCCCCGACCAGCTTGGGCAGCACGATCGGGTCGTCGCTGTTGTGGTGGCTGGTCTTGCAGCCGACGTTGAACTCGGGCACCTTCACCGGGTCGCCGGTCACCGGCTTGGGCTTGCGCGCGAAGAACGCACTCGTCGCGGCGGCCTGCGCGGCCGGGTCGATGGTGATCCAGCCGCCGACCGTGGTCGGCGGGGCGGCGCTCGTCGACGGGGCCGACGGCTTGCCCGAGGCGGACGGGGTCGCCGAGGCGCTCGGCGTGCCCGGCGTGCCGGACGCGCTGCCGGGGGCACCGGGCGTCGGTGCCTCCGGGCCGGGCGAGCCGATGCCGGCGTCGCTCGATGGACTGGACGCACCGGGGGTGCCCGGGGCCTCCTTGCATCCGCCGGCGAGCGCCACGCTCAGCAGCAACAGGGCGGTGACGGAACGACGCCGTCCAGGGGTGGGTCGCAGATTAATCAACGGGGTGCACCTTTCTTCCGAGCGAAGAATACGAGCGCACCCCCGGCCGACTTCCTGCCGAGACGATTAAGTCTCCCTTAAATATCGCTGTGCGATTGCGTGAGCAGCATTGCGGAACCACCCGGCTGTCGTATTAGTCTCGTTTCCCGATCTTTTCTCGAAAAACTGTAATCGGCGGCTCCGCTGTCACTCCACACGATCGAGTGGCAGATCGTCCCGGTGCGGATCGCGCTTCCAACCCCTTGCGCCGCCGCCCACACCGTTTGCCACCGCTTCCTATCCTCCGGGTTATGGCATACGAGCCGATGATGGTGCCCAGCCCGAAGCCCAACCGGACAGCTCGGACGGTCCTGATCGTCGTCGCCGCGTTGCTGTCGGTGTGCTGCGTGGTCGGCGTCTGCGCCGGCTTCTGGATCTACCGCGGCGTCCGGGACAACGTCGAACCGGCCCGGGCCGCCGCCACGGCGTACGCCGACGACATGCAGGCGGGCAACTATCCGGCCGCGTACGGGCGGCTGTGCGCCGAGGTGCGCAAGAACCTGACGCCTGAGGATTTCGCCCGGGTCCAGGCTGCGCAGTTGAAGTTCAGCAGCTACAAGATCACCGGCCTGATCGTCAACAACTACAACGGCCGGGTCACCGCGACGGCCACCGTCGAGGTGGTCCAGGAGGCCACGGGCGCGCGGTTCACGCAGAACATGGTGCTGGTCGAGGAGGACGACGAGTGGGTCGTCTGCCAGTGACGTCCCGCGCTACTGCCCGGTCGGCTTGTAGAAGTCGCTCGGGTCGTTGGCCAGGGACGCTTTGATGTACGCGCTCCACTCGTCGGCGAGGACCTCGATCCGGTCGGCCTCGATGCCGTCCAGGGCGAGGCGTACGACGTCGGCGGGGTTCATCTTGTCGCCGTCGAAACCGGCACTCATGTCGGTGTCCGCCATGCCCAGGTGTAGGCCGGTCACGAGGGTCCCCTGGTCGGCGAGTTCCAGTCGGATCCCGTTGGTCAGGCTCCATTCGGCTGCCTTCGCCGCCGCGTAGGCGTTGGCCCCGTGGTAGGAGAACCATGACAAAGCCGACAGAACGTTCAGGATCCCCCCGCCGCCGTTGGTGCCGAGCACCGGTGCGAACGCCCGCACCATGCTCAAGGTGCCGTAGAAGTGCGTGTCCATCTCGGCCCGGATCTTGCCCAGGTCGCCGGTGACCAGGTTCGTGGAGGTGGAGATCCCGGCGTTGTTGACCAGCAGGGTGACGTCGGAGGCGATGGAAGCCGCCTCCTCGACGGAACGGGGGTCGGTGATGTCCAGCCGCAGCGTCTCGACGCCGGGGATGTCGATCCGCTCCGGGGTGCGGGCCGTGGCGTACACCTTGGTCGCCCCGCGTTCCAGCAGTTGTCCGGCGAAGTGCCGGCCGAGGCCACGGTTGGCGCCGGTGACCAGCGCGATCGAACCGGTGATCTTCATGATTGGTGCCTCCTGGCAGGTTCAGTGACGAGCTGTACGCGAGCTACGCTAAAACCTGACGTTGACGTGAGAGACAAGGTCGTGTGGCTGGCGTCACCGACCGGGGGAGGGGCCATGCGCATCGGTGAACTGGCCACGCAGACCGGGGTGTCCGTGCGAGCGCTGCGCTACTACGAGGAGCAGGGGCTTCTCGCGGCCGGGCGAAGCGGCGGCGGCCAACGCCACTACCCGGACAGCGCGGTCGACCGGGTGCACCTGATCCAGATGCTGTACGCCGCCAACCTGTCCAGCCGGACCATCCTGGACCTGCTGCCCTGCGTCGACGCGAATGTCAACACCCCGGAGTCCCGGGCCCTGCTGCGCGCCGAACGCGACCGTATCGATCAGCAGATCGCCCAGCTCCGGCAGGCCAGAGACCGGCTCGACGCGGTCATCACGCTCAGCGAGAGCCCGGCCAGCGGCTGCACCCACGCGGAGGTCGACGCCCTCGTGTCCTAGAAGGTGTCCGCGAGGTGCACCAGCGATCGAGGTGGTGACGGTGGCCTGACCCGATGTCGCGCTCCCCGCGCCCCCCGGTAATGGCCCCTGCGGGCGCTGCCTCCGGCAGGTCCGGATTGTTCCGCCATCTCACCATCGTCGGATCTTGCCCTTGCCCTGAGAAAGATCTAGGACTGAATTCGACGTCGGAGTTCGTCCTGCGTCTATGTTCGATGAGTCGTGCGGCTTGTTGGCGTGGACACGGGGAGGTCCGGCGCGATGGCTGAGTTTCCGGGGCATCTGTTCAAGATGGATGGTGATCCGTCGGCGATTCGATCGTCGGCGTCGCGGTGGCAGG